>CAMWQV010000257.1 GCA_947176425.1 uncultured Clostridia bacterium | reverse complement strand
TATTGTCGGAATTCCTGAACTAGTGTTTACACGTGTGATAAATCACTCCCGAAAAAAGGGGTATATCACCTGGAAATTCCTTTCCAAAGGTGATATACCCCCTTAATTTTTTCTGCCCTCTAAACACCAAAATGACACAGTGACACATGGAAAGCCTCCATTTTACCTCAAATAAACCTTAATCATCATATCGTTCCACTGGTTCGCTCTTAAATATTTGAACTGCATCGGAAATTTGTCGAAATAACAGATAATTTGTCGTTGCAATTATACATAAATATGATATATTGTTTGTAAAATAAAATTGTGTATACGGAGGATCGTTTATGTTTGCAAATGACAAATATACACAGGGTGTGCAGAGTATTGCCGGAAGGTTTCAGGAGGCTGTGGGCAGCAGCGGACTGCTGTCGCCGGAATATCTGCGGGAAACAGACGAAAAATTACAGTCGGAAATTTTGGCACTGCTGCAATCACCCAAACCTAAGATCATGGTGTACAGAAGGGAAACCAGAAGATGATAGAAGCCAGCGGAGTGCCTGTCCTGAGGACCCGCATGGAACAGATATTAGAAGAAGACAAGGCGCTGCAATGGCTGCAAGCCCCAATTGCGGCGCTGGACAACCGAATCGGTGAGACGGAATCGAGACTGCTGGGACTGCTGGGTGACGACGGCTATGCGGAGGAACGCCAGCTGCTGCGGGTCAAGATGGATAATATGCGTGAGTCGCTGAAAGGGCATTTGCAGGACTCGTCTACTCCCGGCGTGAGGAGATGTATACCCTTTACCTGAACGGCAGAAGCAGCGAGGATGTCGAGAACAGCATAATTCAGGATGTCGGCGACGACTACCGGCAGGAAGCCGCACGTTTGAGCATCTATATCAAGCAAAAATTCCCCGAGCTGATAGATGTGCAAAACAATGGCCTGCACATAGAGGCGTCCCCCAGCGGCGCGGTGCCTTAGATGGTTCAGAGACGAAAAAGATGTAGCGGTAGAGAAGTGCATCAACAATTTCAGGAAAAATATCGCGGAGGTCATGTCGGTAGGTCTGGAGACCGACGACGAGGATTTGAAAAAACTCTATGAGGATATCTGAAGCAGTCAGGGCGCACTGCTGGACGCGATTGCAGACGATATTGCCAAAGGGAAGAAAGACGCAAAATTTATAAAAAACTATGAACAGTCGTTCAATGTGGCGGTGTTCGGCAAAGTAAAGGCCGGCAAGAGCTATCTGGGCAATTTCATTATGGGCAGCCGCATCCGGGAATTGGACAAGGATCCGCCTATCACAGCTTACCGACTCCCACGGTTGAAGTATACGACCGCGGGACACGCTCCACAAGCGACCATCTGGAGGAGATTGGGAAGGACGAACTGGGGAATCTGTTGAGCGGAGAAATTCAGTCTGTCCTGATGCAGACCTGCGCGGGAAACATCTCCAGCGATATTCAAGCGCTGCGGATGCACTTGCTTGACGCTTCCACCAGCTGGATCACTTCATTGAGGTATCTTTCGCTGATTTTTTTCACAATGCCGGGCAAGGCGAACGTCCGGCCCTGGCACTGCTGTCCTGCCTGGTGGACGGGGTTGGTACGCTGGAAATATCCTGTGCGTACCGGATTCGGACAGGAAGATGCGGGCGGCGCAACACGGGAGGCCGTCTATAAAAACAGCGCAAAAAAATAAAAAATCCCAAACCGTAAAGATTTGGGATTTTTTCCTGGTGCGCGAGGCGGGACTTGAACCCGCACGTGCGTATTGCACACTAGAACCTGAATCTAGCGAGTCTGCCAATTCCACCACTCGCGCATATCAATATGACTCTGCGGAAATCTCCATAAAAGAGAAGTGGTGCGAGTGACGGGACTTGAACCCGTACGTCTGTTGACACACGCCCCTCAAACGTGCCTGTCTACCAGTTCCAGCACACTCGCATCTTGGTGCCCCAAGCACAACCAACAATGCGTATTATACTCACCCTCCGACGATTTGTCAAGGGCTTTTAGCAAATTTTCAAAAATTTTTTTGTACGCAGAGAAGTTGACAAAAGTCCTCTCAGACAGAAAAGCACCAGGAGCTGCAAAAACAGTCCCTGGTGTGTTTCAGCTTCGGGCAAAATAAAAACCACGCATGACAGCGTGGAGTCAAAAACATGCCGTTGGGTCCACAAAGGGATCGGTCACCGGTCACTAATAATGACATCGCACCCGTCAAAAATCAGATCATCAATATCAATCGGAATTGTTCTGAATACTCTCATTGTCTACACATCCTTTCCAGTGGGTTGTCAACTGCTATTATACCACAAATCTGTGAGAATGCAATGGGTTATTTTGTCGTTTTTGCGCATAGATTTTTGTACAACATCAACGAGAGAATCTACCATAAAAGGGAATCCGCCGGATTTTACCGGCGGACTTTCCCAAAAATTTCACTGTGCGCCTGATGCCATGGGCACGGAATGATCCTGCAAAGACAAATAGAGCTTTTCAACAGCAGCGCCGAAGGCTCCGGAAGAAAACTGTTCCGACGACTGGAGCGCGGCTTTCTGCATTTCCCGGCGCATCTCTGGGCTGCTGCAAAATGCGTGGAGGCAGCTGGCAAAGACTTCGCTGTCCTCATACTGCCAGCCGTTGATGCCGTCTTTGACCACGCCGTCTACACAGCTGTCACGGCGGCACAGGACCGGCAGACCGGCTGCGAGGGCTTCAAAATAGGTCAGCCCCTGGGTCTCGCTGGTAGAGGCGGTCACGAACAAATCGCCCAAGCGGTAGTAATCCGGCGTTTCCTCGTGGGACACCATACCGATATAGATCACGGACACGCCCAGCTGATAGGCCCGGTCCAGCGCCGCCTCACGGTCCGGGCCGTCGCCCACCAGCAGCAGCGTCACGTCTTTCCGGCCTGCACCGGCGATTTGTTCGATCAGAGTTTCCAGATTTTTTTCCTTTGCCATTCTGCCCAGATACAGTAAAATCGTATGGTTTTTGGGGATCATCCATTTCCGCCGCAGGGCCTGCAGACGTTTTTCCTGCTCCGCGCCGCCCCGGAACAAACACAGGTCAACGCCCGTGGGGATGACATCAATCCGGCAGTGTACCCCGTACCGGCGCAGCAGCTGTTCCACTTTCTGCGTAGGCGCAATGATACAGGCGGTGCGGCTGCAGATCCAGCGGGAAAACGCAGAAACGACATACCGCCCTACCCGCACGCTGGGGGAAAAATAGTGCGTATAATCCTCGTATACCGTATGATAGGTGTGGACAATCGGCACACCCAGGCGGTTTGAAAGCGCGGAGGCTACGCGGAACGTGCTGAACTCACACTGGCTGTGGATCACATCGGGACACCAGGCAGCCAATTCCCGGAGCAGACTGCGGGTACGATGCATTTTCAGCCGCGCGCCGGGATAGATGCGGCTTGCGCTGACGGAACCCATATAATAGACCTCTCCATTCTTATAGGAATGGATACTGTTGGACAGGGTAACGATGCGCACCTCATGTCCCCGCGCCTCCAGTTCGCGCCGCAGCATCAGGACAGAGGTGACTACGCCGTTGATGACCGGCGCATACCAATCCGTAGTAATCAATACTTTCATATACATCCTTCCAATGGACATGTCATTTGCGGTTCTTGACCGTATGCATATTATAGCAAATCTATATTATGGGAACAAGCGATATTTGTAAGTTTTAAGAGAATCATAAAAAAATTGAAAAGATATTTACAGGAATTGCAGCGGCTAAGGTCTGTTTTTGCATAACTGTTGTGCTTATCATGCAAAATACAGGAAAATTCCCGCCATATTTGTAGACTATGCTATTGAAAATGCAGGAAGTTCATGATATGATTGCAAAAACAGAAAAACGGAAAGGAGCTGTACCCCATGATCTGGAATGAAAACCATGAAAACGAATATTGTGAGATCACTCCCGCCATTTTAGCGTTAAAGGAACAGTGGGAGAAAGAAAACTTCATTGACCCCAAACTTTACCGAGAATACAACGTCAAACGCGGCCTGCGCGATGAGGACGGGCGCGGCGTACTGACGGGCCTGACGCGGGTCGCCGAAATTCAGTCGTATCACGTCACGCCGGATGAGCATATTGTCCCCACAGACGGCGTCCTTTATTACCGCGGCATCGACTGCCGGAAGCTGGTGACAGGTTCAGCGGAACGAGGACGTTTTGCGTTTGAGGAGGCGGCGTATCTGCTGCTGTTCGGAAAACTGCCGGATCAGGCGCAGTTAGACGATTTCTGCGGCCAGCTGGCGTCGTACCGGACCCTGCCGACCAATTTCTTCCGGGATATTATTATGAAAGCACCCCCGCAGGACCTTATGAATACCATGCAGCGCGCAATCCTGACGCTGTACTGCTATGACGACAAAGCGAATGATATCGGTCTGGAAAACGTTCTGCGCCAGAGCTTGCAGCTGTTGAGCAATATGCCGGTACTGGCAATTTACGCATATCAGGCATGGCGGTATTATCAGGGCGAAAGCCTGTTTATCCATGTCCCTCAGCCGGAACTGTCCACAGCGGAGAATTTTCTGTATATGCTGCGGG
>CAMWQV010000256.1 GCA_947176425.1 uncultured Clostridia bacterium | reverse complement strand
GCTTGGATCAGTACGCAAAAGAACGTGGAGCGTCGGAGCTGGAGCTTGCGATTGCAAAGGCTTACTTTGATCTTCCGCAGGATGTCCGCTCGCAAATGCTGGCGAAACTTAAAAGCCTGCTGAACGGGGAGGCTGAGGCCGCTGTAGAACTGGCCCCCGCTCCGCCGTCCGCCGCTGGTCATGAACCGGACAAGCCGCCCAATGATCTGAAGAGTATGACGACCGAGCAACTTGAAGCGCTGTATGCAGAACAGCAATATAAAAAAACAGCCTACGGGAGTGCATAGAGAACGGCGGCATATGTTTGGAATACTACCGGCGGCATTCCGGCTCACGACGGCAAAAAAATAAGCCCGGCAAGGTATGAACCTTACCGGGTAAAAGGTGGCGATTATGTGGCGTTGCGCTTTCGTAAGAGCATAAAAATCTTTCCTGGCGTTAAAGTAAACTTAAATAAAAAGAGCGTTGGGCTAAGCGTTGGCGGCAAACGAGCTGGCATTACATTCAATTCAAAAACCGGCGTTACCGGTCGTATATCAGCACCAGGAACTGGATTGTCTTATAGGACTAAAATTGGCAAGAAAAATACTCCTAAACGCTATTATAAAGGAACCGCTTCACAACAATCTGTTTTGCGAGATATTCGCAATTTGGAACAACTCCTCGAAGAACAGTATAGAGTGAATAGTATAGATGTATCCCGTGAAACTATATATCCTTGTCCTGTCTCTCCCGAAACTAAGAAGGAAAAACCGCCTCCCGATCCACATCGTTTAGAGGATGCTTTTTCGATTACGATTGCAGCTCTTTTTTCTGTTCTATTCATGTCAATACTATTTTATTTCTTCTCTTGTGTCTTTTATGACTGGCCCATTTTTCGTTATGGTATTTACGGGTTTTGGATACTGTATGTTATTGGCGCTATCGTAGATATTTTTCGTTCGCCCTCGATTGCAGAAGAAAATAGAAAATATAACAGGGAATTAGATGCAAGGATATCTCAAGCTCAAACCACAGGTACTCCTCTTGCTCCAAATCAAAGAGAAGATATTTCCCCTACTCCTACCAATACTCCAATAGCTAGTATATCATCTACTGATCCCAATAGCGATATTGAACTAATACTTGCTGGGTGGGTATGTGATGTTAGCGGGAAGTTTCATCCTCCCGGCACCGTTTGGATGGGTCCACACTCAACTGTGTACCACCACCTTGACACTTGTGGTGGTAAAATAATTTCTTCACACAGAGATATGATTCGTTCTATGCCCGAAAGCGATGCAGTTAAGCGCGGCTTTCGCCGATGCGTCCGCTGCAACTGGAACGATGAATAATAGCGCATAAAAATCCGCCCCTAGTGTTGGCGCACCAGAGACGGACAAGTGAACTATATCAGGGCTGGACCTTATCGAGTAAATGAAAGGAGTGTTTGTAATGACTGGAAATTTAGCGTATAAAGAAGAACCGCATGAGGAACTGATTAACGGGGAAATTGTGGCAATGTCGCCCGCTACCCCAAATCATACGTTTGCTGCCGGAAATATTTTCGGTATCTTCTGGAACTATTTGAAGAAGAAAAAATGCACACCAATTTCTGACGGCGTTATTGTTTATCTGACTAAGGACAACCACTTTGTTCCGGATGTGATGGTAGTCTGTGACCGCAGCAAAATTAAGGCGGACGGCGTTCATGGCGCACCTGATCTGGTGGTAGAGGTTCTTTCCTTCAGCACTATGAAAAATGACCGAACACACAAGAAAGACGTATATGGCAGGTGCGGCGTTCGAGAATATTGGCTTGTCAATCCCGCCGATAAGTCCGTAGAAATCTACTATACAAACGGTACGGAACTTGTCCTTCATGACATTTATACGATCTATCCCGATTGGGCTCTTGAGAAAATGAGCGAGGAAAAGCGGGCAGCAGTTAAAACACATTTCAAATGCAGTTTGTTTGATGATCTTGAATTTGATTTGAATGATATCTTTGACGGTCTTTTGCCCTAAAATGAAAAATCCGCCTCCGGTGTTACCAGCACCAGAGGCGGAAAAGGGGTAGTAAAATCTCGGCAGATCACTACTACCCCTCTATTATATCGCATATTTTTTTGATGTAAAGGGGGAATTTTTATGGCGAAGGCAAAAAAGCCAGTGCCGCAGGTACGCCGGGCCGCCCTGTATATCCGGGTATCTACCGAAGAGCAGGCCAAAAAAGGGTACTCTCTTCCAGCACAGAAGGAAGATTTGGAGAGCTATGCCAAGAAAAACGGCTACGCTATTGTCGGCTATTACATCGACGAGGGCAAAAGCGCCCGCAAAAAATATACGTCCCGCCGGGAGTTCATGCGTATGATGGAGGACGTAAAGGCCGATAAGATTGACATCATTCTCTTTATTAAACTGGACCGCTGGTTCCGCAATGTTGGCGACTATTATAAAATTCAGGAAATTCTTGACGAGCATAACGTAGCCTGGAAGACTACCCAGGAGCATTACGATACCGAAACCACTAATGGCAGGCTCTACATAAACATCCGTCTGTCCGTCGCTCAGGACGAGTGCGACAGGGATAGCGACCGTATTAAGTTCGTCTTTGAGAGCAAGGTTGCCCGCGGCGAACCAATCACCGGTTCTATGCCTCTTGGATTGAAGATCGAAAATAAACGAATCATACAGGACCCTGAAACCGCCCCCATTGTAAAAGCGTTGTTCCAGCACTATAAAGAACATGGCAGTGCCGGTGGTGCTATGCGTTATATTAACAGCCAGTATGACCTGATGCTCTACGAGCGTACAGTGAACCGGATACTGCGCAATCCTATGTACAAAGGACTTTATCGAAACAATCCCAATTACTGCGAAGCGATCATTCAGCCAGAGGAATTTGACAGTATCCAGCAGCAGTTGGAAAACCGTTCTATCCGAAATAATCAGACCGGACGTATTTATATCTTCTCAGGGCTGCTCGTTTGTGATAAATGCGGGAAAAAATATTCCGGACACTATACTGCGCCTCCAGGAAGACAGGAGTATTATCTGTATCGCTGCCGCAATGCCGTCGTTTACCACAGATGCCCGAATCACAAACATTACAACGAAGAAAATCTTGAACAATGGCTGCTGCTTAATATCTGTTCCGAGCTGACCCAGTGGCAGGCGGAGTGGGAAGCCGCTGCCGCCCGCGCACCAAAGCCAGCGGTAGACAAGGCCGCAATACAGCGCAAGCTGAATCGTCTGAAAGATTTATATGTTAATGACCTAATCACTATGGAACAATACCGCGAGGATTTTACGCGATATAATCTTATGCTCCAGCAGGAACCGGATGAACCGACGCCGCCTGATTTTGACAGCCTTTGGGAAATATTATCAGGAAATTTTCAACAGATTTATTCTACATTGGACCGCGGCCAGCGTCGTGATCTTTGGCGTAGCATCGTTCAGGAAATCCGCCTCGACGGGGAAAATACGCCCCGTCTTGTCTTTCGGAAGTAATTATACTTTTCAGACATTACCTGTAGGACCTTCAGGACCTTCGGGACCTTCAGCCCCCGCTGCGCCTGCCGCTCCAGCAGGACCTGCAGGGCCAGTCGGACCTTCGGGACCTTCAGCTCCCGCTGCACCTGCTGCTCCGGCAGGACCCGCAGGGCCGGTCGGACCAGTCGGACCGGTTGGGCCTTCAGGACCAGCTGCGCCAGTTGCGCCGGTTGCACCAGCAGGGCCAGCAGGACCAGTCGGACCAACTGCACCAGTTGCGCCTGTAGCGCCAGTTGCTCCGGTCGCACCTACAGGACCCGCAGGACCAGTCGGGCCTACCGCACCGGCTGCACCAGCAGGACCGGTCGGGCCAACTGCACCAGTTGCGCCTGTAGCGCCAGTTGCTCCGGTCGCACCTACAGGACCTGCAGGACCAGTCGGGCCAACTGCGCCTGTTGCGCCCGTAGCTCCAGTCGCACCTACAGGACCTGCAGGACCAGTCGGGCCGGTTGCTCCGGTCGCACCAGTTGCGCCGGTAAGTCCCATCGGACCGGTGGGACCTGCCGGTCCTGGGTACCCCATCGGACCTGTCGGACCTGGGAATCCCATAGGGCCGGCCGGACCCATTGGACCCATTGGACCGGGCATCCCGCGGGGACCACGGGGACCAGGAATACAGCAAGGACTGCCAGGTCTGTTCGGACCGCACGGGCCGGGTCCGGGACCGCCAGGAAAACCCGGACGATTGCAGGAATCAAAACTGTTGCAGGAATCAAAACTGTTGCAGGAATCAAAACTGTTGCAGGAATTTACGCCGGAATTCTCACAGCCGCAAGAATCAAAATGGTTATATCTCATATGGGAATCTTCCTCCCTTGAATTACAATAGCACGGTGTCATCCGTGCGGGACGGCCCTTCCTGCTCTCTGTTTCTTGAGGATCGGGTATCCACTTCATTGTATGCGCCTGTGTGGAACCTGGTTCCAGGGAAACCGGCAGTTTGGAGATACATTTGGTGTCATTCCGCGTTATGGTCCGCAGTTCAATCATGACCACCACTAAAGTGGTGGTTTGCACAGGCCCTAGAAGGGCTCCTTAC
>CAMWQV010000255.1 GCA_947176425.1 uncultured Clostridia bacterium | reverse complement strand
ATCCCGTTTCTGCGGCCTCCGGTACGGGCAGTCTGGTGAAGAACGCCGCCCTGCCCGTGGTATGGATCTGCGTCTCAACCGCCAGCTCGTCCGGCTGCTCCGGTATTGGCAACTTTGTTACCGTTGTCATCGTGCCGCCGAAACGCAGCACAGCGGGTTCTTTCGGTTTCAGGGTAAAGTCGATCCGTTCCAGATGGGAGCGCAGGCTCTTATAAAAATTGACCTGTTCGACCACCCGCCAGGGGCGGGTCTCATCACTCATCACATTGGATAAGTTGATGTACAGTTTAAAATGATACGGCTTGCCGCCATACTCGAACCATTCCTGTACGGCGGCATCCGGATAAACAGCACGCAACGCAGTCTCTACCGCAGCCTTTGTCCCCAGCAGTTTATGTACCCGCCAGCTATCCTTCAGCGTCCTTCGTTTCTCCTCCGGACTGTAGTTCGGGTCCCACCAGTCCACTTTGAAGTCGTAGGCCAGGATGTCCAGCAGCACTTCTTCCAGATTATCAATATTGGAAACAATTCTAAGCCGGTCAATTTCTGTCAGTCTGGCCGCCAGCACTTCGGCTGCCGCCGCCGCCAGTGCCTCGGTCGATTCATCTCCCCGCAAGGCGGCAGGAAGGACAAACAACAGATTTTCCTTTGTGATGCCGTTATTCATCCTCATAGCCCCCACATTCAATGGTCACGGTTCCCAGCGCCGCTACCTGCGGGGATTCCTTGGTGCTGCCGTCCCGCAGAGGGATAAAGGCCGGTTCTTCCACGACCACCCGCTTGATGCCCGTCTCCATCAGCATAGAGATCAACCGCGACTGGTTGATGTCCCGCCCCAGCTTCCCGCTCTGCCAAGACGCATATTCATCAACTGCGGCCTGTACTGCCTCTGCAAGCTCTGTACCGCTACGGCTGCTGGTGCGCGGTATGTAATAGGTGAGCCGAATATTGTAAGGAACAAGTTCAGCGTCCTCCACGGACACCAGGTCTGTCAAAGGCCGCACCTCATCTGCATTGCAAGCGGCCAGCACCTTGCTTTTGATTTCTTCTGCGGCAAGAGAGCCGTCGTTCATCAAGACGTACAGCTTCACTATCCCCGGCGTCGGGGATGCGGCTATCACGTCTGCTATCTCTGTGCTGACCTGCTTGGCAAAGTAGATGTACCCGCCCCGCGCCCCAGCGCAGGAATAGCCATCCATGGAGAGACGCAGCAGCTCGTAAAATTTCTCGTCTGTTGCTTCGTCTGCGCCGCCGTCGGATTCGTTTATGTTTGCGCAGCTCTTGAAATAGGCAAACAGGTCCACAATGGTATTGATCTGTCTGGCCACAAAACCGTTGCCCGCTATCCCTTTGGTCTCGCATTGGATTTTCACATCGGCGCAGGTTTCTCCGGCTTTTACATAGATATCCTCCACCGTCTTCCACACAAGGGTATTGCTGGCGTCGGTAACACGGGTTCCGCCCGGTATCAGCACAGCGGATGTCTGCGCCTCTGAAATAGTGAAACGCATGGTGCAGGTTGCGGCCTTGGCCTGCGGACGCTCCTGCGTGTAGAACAGTTCCGCCAGCGCGTCCAGGTTCTTTCCTTCCGCCCTGCTGGGAAGGTTTTGGTTGGCTGCATAGTTGGCCAAAGCACGCTCGTGAATGACTACCGCCGCCGCCCATCTGATAAAGATGTTTTCCGGACTTCCCGGCTGTACAGTTACACCGGTAAGCTCTTCGTATTTTGCTGTCATCCACGCTATTATGTCGTCCGGGTCCGTTGGTATAAATTGATATTGCATTCTACTCACTGTTGATTTCTACCTCCACTGTCGGTATCAGTTTTCCAGACAATGATTCATCCCGCGAAAAGGTGATGTCTTTGACCGTTGCCCGCGGCTCCCACTCCTCGACAGCTTCCCGTATCACCATCCGCGCCCGCTGTTCTGCGCCCGGCGTGGGCAGGTCCAGGAAGTCCATATTTACGCCAAACTCCCGGAACATAGGAACTGTCCCTTTGGGTGTGGTCAGGATGATCTTGACTGCCTGCAGTACCGACTTCACCGTGTCCGGCGCACCCAGTTCCAACGCCGTACTTTCTCTTGCAGAAACTTTGTAGCTGCTCATGTTCTTAGATACTCCTGCAACGTGACGGACACAACAGCGCCCGCTATGTCTCCCTTCCGGTCTGTATATTTGACGGATACGTCAAAGTTGAGAACATTCCACCTGTATTTTCCATACCCATGTGCGCCGATTTGTAAACCTACAGCGATTCCTTCCCGTTCGTACTTCCACAACTTTTCAATTTCATCCATAGGTTTTACGCCCATTTCAACCAGCAGCTGTAAGTCGAATGTGATTTTATCCGGGTCCATCCCGGTATACTCTGTCAGGGCGTGGTAGTTGTGCCGGTTGTGGACAGAGTACCGGGCGGAACCGGACCATTTGAAGTTTTCAAGCGTGCGTACCACCTGATCGGATACGGTAAACGTAATACCATCGTTAGGATCGCTGGGATGTTCTCCCATGTATCCTATGTTTGCCATGCCTGAATCCCTCCCAGCACAAAGCCGCGCCCGTCCCGGATAGGTTCATACAGACATAGCACCTGTTCGCCCTTCTTCGGCATCCACGGCTTGACAGGCAAATCGTGCTTGTGTCTCTCGTAGGCGGCATCCCCAGAACCACCCGCCTCATACTCCGTCCTCTGCGGCACGTCGTAATCCGGTATGAAGTCCCGGTTAATAAGCACAGGAATCTGTCCGGAATTTAAGTTCAGGTCTTGGAAGTATACCTGGGCCAGCCGCTTGTCATTGTCCACATCTGTTACAATGCCAATTCGCACTATGGAAGAAAAGGCCGCGTCGTTGTCTTGGTATCGTGTGTTGTTCTCGTACATCCTTCCGCCTCCATCACAAAACTTTGCGCAGGTCCACCTTGGTTGTGTATCCGCCGCTTACGGTGTGTGTGGCCTGTTTGACCATATACTTTCCATCCCAGCCGCCGAACCCCTCCAGCATGACCGTCACCCCAGCTACAAGGGCTGTGTTTCCCGGCAGTGTGAAGGAGGCGGAACGGTTAAATTTATTGTGCAGACGCAGGTGTGCTTCCGCCAACGCCTTTGCCTCACCCACGCTGGATACCGGCGCTGTGATTTCAAGACACTGCTCGCTTTTTCCGTCGTCGCCCTCTGCTGTTGCCTTTCCTTCGATACACTTTCCTGTAGCTGCGTCCGCATAGCTCACCCGGCAGGAACCATACTGCGTTTCTGCTGCACCGGCAGAAAGGCTGTAGTCCTCATACGCTTCACAGTCTGAGCTTTTTCCGTAGGCTCCGTGAGCTTCTGGAGCGGCTGGCAGGATTCTCCCGCCGCTCCTTCTAATCGTCATAATGGGCGGCATAGCTTCGTATACGGATTGGTCGAATAAGACAAGCTGCCCGTCTGTACATTTCAGGCTGATTCCTGCATCGTGGCACAGTTCGGACAAAAAGGTGATATCACTTTTCTTTGTCTGCTCTTTCCGTTTGTAGGTTGGATCGCAGGCCGCTTCATACATACACGACATCCCAGCATTTCCCGCTATCTCGTTAGCAATGCCGGAAAGAGAGTATTTTTTCCATGCCTTGGTTTTCTTCGTTTGTCGGATGGATGAACCATAAGCCAGAGAAGAACCCTTAATACTCACGGTAGACGGCGGACCTTGCGCCTCCACGCTGTCCAGTTCAAAACTCCCTGTAGGCAGGGAACCGCCGCTGTTCCCCCAGTTCTCCGGGGTGATGGTGGCGCTCATGGACAGTTTGGATGCCGCTGACGCTTCCACCGCTTGGTTAAGCCAGCTTTCCAGCCATAAGCCACCCCTGTCCTGCAGCTGGATTTGCAGGCTGTCCGATTCGTCTTCTTCGCTGTCAGTATAGGTCAGGGACAGCAGATAGGGCGTTATGCTCTCTGTGATGTCCACGCCGTCAAAAATAACCTGCACCGCCGTCCGGCGCGCCTTATTGTCCTCGCTCATTTTGCTCTCCTTTTCCACGGTGGCAGCAAATTATTGACACGTGTTTTGATTTCCGGCAGGGTCAGCACTACGCCAGAAGGGAACAGACAGGTATCCCGATATTCCATGTTCAAGTTTATCAGCAGGTTTGTATAAGATGTGCTGCCCAGCTGTGTGTAGGCGATCAGGTCCCACATATCCCCGCTTTTGGTGGTATAGGCTGCCATATTTGCCCCTCCATCAATATGCCTTGCGGCTCCATTCCCGCTCCATGCGCTTATAGAGCCGTTCAAAATTTGCTTCTGCCCATGACTGGAAACGCTGCTCTGATTCTGCCAGCGCCCGGTCTACGGTTTCCCGATCTGCATTGCCCCGAATGGTAATCTGCGGCGCGAAGTTGATAGAAATACTTGGGCTTCCTCCCGCTCCTGCCGGTATGTCCGGCAGTTCCATGGCTCGGGTGTCCGCATTCGCCAGAACTCCGACAGACTGTACAGCGCTTACATCAAGCGGCCATGCACGATTTGATTCTGTGCCGCCGCCCAATACAGCTGCCGCCGGATTTGCTACACCTAATATTTTTCCGGCCTGCATCCATATAT
>CAMWQV010000254.1 GCA_947176425.1 uncultured Clostridia bacterium | reverse complement strand
TTATGGTATTATAAAAAGCAGCCCTTTTTTGATAGAGCTGCTTCCCATACAATGAAAAGCCGGACAGCTCCGCCTCCGGCAAAGTGAGAATTTCTTTAAGACTATACTGCTTTAACTTGATAAAGTCAAGAGTTATTTTCTACAAATTCACAGAGTATTTATTCAGATAGTAGTACAACTTTATCAGAAATCGTGCCTGCCGCCGCAGTACAGGCCCAAGTTTTCTAACGTTCTGACAATTTCTTCAATCTGATAGAAGCATCCGGGGTCCTCTAAAGTTTCGTCCGCCAGAATATCCCGTATCTTCAGTATCGCGTTGTAACACTGCATTTCTGCCAGTTCCGCCGGTGTCGTGTTCAATTCCGGTAATTCGACCTTGATTTTCTGGTCCCTTAGGGCCATTAAAAAGATATTATAAAAATCTTGCATACTGGGTTTCCTCCGCAAATACAATGATACCGTGTATTTTACAATAATTTTAAGTATACTGTCAAGTAAAATACGCGAATGAGGTGTAAAATACCGTGCAGGGACAACGCTACAAAGGAAAGAAAAACCTGATATCTATGCAGCTAAGGGTTATGCGTGTGCTTAGAAATGTTTCTCAGAAGGAACTGGCTGCTCGAATGCAGGTATTAGGCGTAAGCCTTGACCAACAATCAATCAGCTTGATTGAAAATAATAAGCGCATTGTCACAGACTATGAACTTGCCTGCTTCTGCAAAGTCCTGCAATGCTCTGAGCAGGACTTGCTGAAAGACTTCTATAAAAAATACCGCCAGGATGAAGAATAATTCAATATTAATTTGACACCAACCTGACAGAAAATATGCTGGACTTTATGTCATGACCGTGTTAATATAGTGGGAGGATATCTATGCGTAAGCTGCAATATACTTTCAAGACCGATACCCTGTTCAAGATGCTGTTCACAAAACATAAAGACCTGCTGAAAAAACTTGTTGCCGCTCTCTTGGGAATCAAAGCGGAAAGCATCCGGCAGCTTGTCATCCGAAACGAGGAAATGCCGCCGGAGGCTCTGGGGGACAAATTTTGCAGGCTGGATATTAACATGGTGGTCAACGGCCAGCAAATTGATCTGGAAATACAGGTCGCCTATGAGGGAGACTATCCCGAACGGGTCATGCTGTACTGGGCGCGTGAGTTTTCAACAGCTCTGCCCGCTGGGGAGAGCTATTCGACGCTGCCGCGCACAATCATTATCAGCATCCTGGATTTTAAGCTGTTCGACTGTAAAGAATATCACTCGTTCTTTCAGCCTCTGGAGGTCACCCGCCATACATTGCTGTCGGATAAGATGGGATTTCATTTTTATGAACTGAAAAAACTGCCGAAGGATGTTACAGAGGACAATGCACTGCTGTTGTGGCTGTCGCTGTTCAATGCAGAAACGGAAGAAGATTTGGATAAGATTCAGAAATTGGAGGTGCCGGAAATGGAACAGGCAATCAATGCGTACTATACGATCACGGCGTCGTCCGAATTTCGTGAGTTGGAGCGGCTTCGTGAGAAGGCCAGGCATGACGAGGCACAGGCGTTGTATCATGCGAAGAAAGAAGCAAAAAGGGAAGCAAATTTTGAGTTTGCCCAAAAGCTGCTCAAACGGAATCGACCAATTTACGAAATTGTGGAAGATACGGGCCTTACCTATGAGGAAATAGAGAACCTGCGCAAAGAAATTAACTAAACGGCAAAAGAACTGGGGGTGCTGTTACGGCATCCCCGGTTTTCTCAATATTTATTATATACTGACGAAAGAACAAAATCCTTGCTTTTGCAGAGTATGTGCATTATAATCAAAGCAACAAAGCAAAATGAAAGGAAGTGCTGTTCAATGTCAACACCACACAATTCTGCGAAACCCGGCGATTTTGCGAAAACGGTCCTGATGCCCGGCGACCCGCTGCGTGCGGCCTTTATTGCGGAGACATTTCTGGAATCCCCGCATCTGGTGAATAACGTACGGGGCATACAGGGCTATACCGGCAGTTATAAAGGCGTCCCGGTGTCCGTTATGGCATCAGGAATGGGAATGCCCTCCATCGGAATCTATTCCCACGAGCTGTACAGCCTGTACGGAGTAGAGAATATTATGCGGATTGGTTCCGCCGGCGCCATCAGCGAGAAGCTGAAACTGCGGGATGTCGTAGCGGGGCAGGGGGCGTGTACCAACTCGAATTTTGCCCGTCAATACGGACTGCCCGGCACATTCGCGCCTATTGCTGATTTTACGCTTTTGGAGACGGCGGTCAGCGCGGCGCGTGAAATGGGTGTAGAAATGCCGGTAGGAAACCTGCTGTCATCGGACACGTTCTATGACGCGTCGAAAAGCTCAATGAAATGGGCGCAGATGGGAGTGCTGGCAGTGGAAATGGAAGCTGCCGCCCTGTATATGACTGCCGCCTATTTGGGCAAACGGGCGTTAGCAATCTGCTCCATCTCCGACAGCATAGTAACCGGAGAAGAGCTTTCCGCAGAGGAGCGTCAGACCACATTTACAACGATGATGAAAATTGCGCTGGAAACAGCCGTGAAAATGCAGGATAAATAAAACGCATGAAAAAACCAGCTCCCGCCGGACCATTCCGGCAAGGGCTGGTTTTTGATTTGTCATTTAACAGAGCTTCGCACCGGCGGGGATTGCGTCGTCAACGATAATCAGATGCAGGCGCTCCTCTCCTTTTTCCGTATGCACGGCGGAGATCAGCATACCCTGACTTTGCAAACCCATCATTTTCCGGGGCGGCAGATTGACGATAGCGACCAGCGTTTTTCCGATCAGGTCCTCGGGCTGGTACCACTTGGCGATGCCGGACAAAATCTGCCGGTCCGTTCCGGTGCCGTCGTCCAGCGTGAACCGCAGAAGCTTGTCGGATTTTTTCACCCGCTGGCAGTCTTTCACTTTTACAGCGCGGAAATCGGACTTGCAGAACGTGTCGAAATCCACGTTTTCTGCCGCCTGGGGTTCCAGCTCAATGGCAGGAAGGGCGGCTTTGCGGGCTTCTTCGGCGGCTTTTTCCAGCTCGTCCAGTTCTTTGGTCAGATCGATGCGCGGGAACAAAACGTCTCCCTTGTGTACCTGCACATCTGCGGGCAGCATTCCCCACTGGGCGGCGCTGTCCCAGGTACGCAGGGCGGTGTCCGCGCCAATCTGAGCGAAAATTTTCCCGCTGCTTTCCGGCATGAACGGCGTCAGCAGCACCGTACAGATTCGGACCGTCTCCAACAGATTGTACAGCACGGCAGCCAGGCGCGGACCGTTGACGTCCATATCCTTTGCCAAAGCCCAGGGCGCGTTTTCATCAATATACTTGTTGGCGCGCTGAATAGTCTTGAACACTTCTTCCAGCGCGTTCTGGAACTGGAATTTTTCCATTTGCTGCTCGTACCGGCTCCGCAGTCCCTGAACCATTTCCAGCAGTCCGGCGTCCAGTTCCGTTTCCTGACGGGCAGCGGGCAGCTTGCCGCCGTCGAAATATTTTTCTGCCATTGCCGTGGTACGGCTGACCAGATTGCCAAGATCATTCGCCAGATCGGTATTGATGGTCTGAATCAGCAGTTCATTGGTAAAGCTGCCGTCGCTGCCGAAGGGGAACGTCCGCAGCAGGAAAAACCGCAGTGCGTCCACGCCGTAGCGTCCCGCCAAAATGACCGGGTCAACTACATTGCCTTTGGATTTGCTCATTTTTCCGCCGTCCAGCAGCAGCCAGCCGTGACCATAGACTTTTTTCGGCAGGGGCAGGTCCATACTCATCAGCATAGCGGGCCAGATGATGGAGTGGAACCGCACAATTTCCTTGCCCACAAAATGAACGTCCGCAGGCCAGTATGTTTCGAGATCGTGATGCTCGCCGTTCATATAGCCCAGGGCGGTCATATAATTGAACAGCGCGTCGATCCACACATAGACCACATGACCGGGGTCGAAGTCCACCGGCACGCCCCAGGTGAAGCTGGTACGGGAGACGCAGAGGTCTTCCAGGCCGGGTTTGATGAAGTTGTTCACCATCTCATGAACACGGCTGCGCGGCTCCAGAAAATCCGTGTTTTCCAGCAGGTCCCGCACACGGTCCGCGTATTTGCTGAGACGGAAGAAATACGCTTCCTCCTCCGCGTCCTGCACGTCCCGTCCGCAGTCGGGGCATTTGCCGTCTTTTAATTGGCTCTCGGTCCAGAAGCTTTCGCAGGGCTTACAGTATTTGCCTTTATATTTTCCTTTGTAGATGTCGCCGTTTTCGTACATCTTTTTGAAAATCTTCTGGATTGCCGCCACATGATAGCCGTCTGTAGTACGGATAAAGCGGTCATAGGAGATGTTCATAAGCTTCCACAGGTCCAGAATGCCGCCGGGACCAGTGACGATTTGATCCACAAACTGCTGCGGGGTAATGCCTTCCTCTTTGGCGCGGTCCTCAATTTTCTGGCCATGTTCGTCGGCGCCGGTCAGAAACATAACGTCATAACCGGCAAGACGTTTATAGCGGGCCATGACATCGGTTGCGACCGTGCAGTAGGTGTGGCCCATATGAAGTTTATTAGAGGGGTAGTAAATGGGGGT
>CAMWQV010000253.1 GCA_947176425.1 uncultured Clostridia bacterium | reverse complement strand
ATTTTTTTATAGTTCAGCGCGGCTGCCGCACTTAGTACCCGGCTGCGTGTTTTTTCCGTTACGCTTAATGTAGGATCTTGATTTAAGATGCGGGAAACAGCGGCAACCGACACCCCCGCTTGCTGGGCAACGTCCTTCAATGTACTCATAAACGGCACCTCCTCGTCCCTTTGATTTTATCTCTTTTTTTACTGGGCGTCAACTAAAAAATTTGAAATATATCCTGTCTGATCCTGTGCTTACCTCATTCAAAGCCAAAATCCAGTGCAGTACAGAGGATAGAAAGGCTTTAACGAAAGTATTTTTGCACAATTTTTACCCGTTTCTATTTGTGCAGTTTTACTAAAAAATTAAATCTTTAGTAAATATTTTGGTATAATGTATTGACATTTAGTAAAAGATATGGTAAAGTTTACTTGCTTCCGTCGAGACGCTCCCGGCGTCAGGGCCCACCGCTGCGGATTCGCTCTGACGGAAAAAACTTGTGAAATTTAGGAGGTACATTATGAATCTGGAAGAACGCGCAAAACTGTCCTGGCGCTCGAAAATCAGCTTCGGCATGGGCGCTTTCGGCAAGGACCTTGTCTACGCCCTGGTGGGAAACCTGTTTATGTTCTACCTGACGGACGTGCGGTTCGTCGCCCCCGCCTTTGTGGGTACGCTGTTCATGGTAGCCCGTATTTGGGACGCCTTCAACGATCCCTTCATGGGCATGGTCGTGGACAACACCCGCTCCAAATGGGGAAAGTTCCGCCCTTGGATTATGATCGGCACCGTCCTCAACGCTGTGGTTTTGGCGCTGATGTTCTGGAATGTGAACTTTGAGGGCAATACGTTCCTGGCCTTCTGCGCCGTGCTGTACATCCTCTGGGGCATGACCTACACCATCGACGACATTCCCTATTGGTCCATGGTCCCCGCCCTCACCGACGATGAGGACGAGCGCAGTCAAATCTCCGCTATCCCCCGGCTCTTTGCCAGTTTCGCCTGGCTGATCGTGGGTTCCTTTGGACTGAAGATCATCGACACTGCCGGAGGCGGCGACCGGAAGGCGGGCTTTGCTTATTTCGCCATGATGGTCAGCGTAATTTTTATTGTCTGTTCCGCCATTACTGTGATAAACTGTAAGGAGAAGGTTGTTACTAAAAGCGCGGAGAAGACAACCGCTAAAGGAATGCTCCACGTTCTCACTGCCAACGATCAAGTGAAAATCATCCTGGGAATCGCTCTGTTCTTCAACTTTGCCTATCAGCTGTCCAACTCGTTCTCCCTGTACTATTTCAGCTACGCTATCGGCATCGAGGCTCTGTATCCTGTCTATACAGGCGTGGCCGGTGTCGCGCAGATGGCCGCCCAGTTTACTTTCCCTATGGTCACTAAGATCATCGGACGGGGCAAGGCATTCTTTGCCGCCTGCTTCCTGCCTGTAGCCGGATTCGCTATGCTGTTTATCGTCGGCATTGTCGCGCCCAGCAGCGCCGCGGCTGTCATCGCTTCTTCCGCTGTGGTCAACTACGGCATCGGCTTTATGCTGGTCTTTATCACGGTCATGCTGGCGGACGTGGTGGACTACGGCGAGTACTCCCTGGGCACCCGGAACGAGTCTATTCTTTTCTCCATGCAGACCTTCATCGTTAAATTCGCCGGTGCGTTTTCCGGTTTCGTCAGCGGCATCGGCCTGACCCTGATCGGCTGGAAAGCCGGTGAAGCGGCCGGCCCAGGTACCATCGCGGGCATGAAAGTGATTATGCTCGTCATCCCCGCCATCCTGTCCGCCCTGTGCTATGTCTTCTACAAGAAAGGTTATAAACTGACCGGCGATTACTACGAAAAAATGATTCAAGAGCTGCGCGCAAGAAAGGAGAAATAATTTATGTGGTTAGGTGTTGACTATTACCCCGAACAGTGGGACCCCGCTCTGATGGACGCGGACATGGATACCATCAAGGAGATGGGCGGCAATGTAATCCGGATTGCGGAATTTTCCTGGCATCTGATGGAAAAGACGGAGGGGCATTACGACTTTTCCTTCTTTGACGGCGTTATTGCCAAGGCCAAGGAAAAAGAGCTGAAAGTCATTATGGGTACTCCCACCGCCACCATCCCCGCATGGCTGGCAAAGAAACATCCGGAAATTCTCTCGGAGTTTGAGGGCGGAAAAAAACGGGCCTTTGGCGGACGTCATGTCTACTGCTTCAACAGTCCGGCAATGTATGAGTACTCCGAAAAAATCATCCGCGCTCTGGTGGAGCACTACAAGGGCGAAAAGCAGATTGTGGCATGGCAGATCGACAACGAGATCGGACATGAGGACAGCGACCTGTGCTGGTGCCCCCAGTGTCATAAGGCGTTCCAGAGCTTCCTGCGGGAGAAATTCGGCGGGGACATCGACAAGCTGAATGATACTTACGGCACTACCTTCTGGTCCCAGGAGTACAACGATTTCGACGAAATTCCCCTGCCCGCTGAAACTATCACCACCCACAATCCTGCCCTCCGGCTGGACTGGGAGCGCTTCCGCAATCGGAGCATCGTCAGATTCATGGAATTTCAGGCCAAACTCATTAAAGAAGTGGACCCGGACGCCGTGGTTATGCACGATTTCCCCGGCGGCGGACTGGACAAGCATGTCAGTTATGCCGATGTAGCCAAGAACCTGGACGTGGTGGCCTACAACAACTATCCCGTCTGGGGCGGTCAGAAGGAGCCTATCCCGCCGCACGAGATCGCTTTTGGGCTGGACTACATACGGGGCCTAAAGCAGGAGAACTTCTGGATCACCGAGGCTATTATGGGTGCGCAGGGTCACGACGTTACCGGCTTCCTCCCCCGGCCCAATCAGGCAAAAATGTGGTCCTATCAGGGCATGGCCCACGGCTGTAAATCCATGATGTACTTCCGCTACCGGGGGGCTACCAAGGGTGCCGAGCAGTTCTGCTACGGCGTGCTGGATGCGGACAACATCAAGGGCCGGAAATTCCGGGAAGTCCAGAGCTTTTTCGGCGACATCAGCCAGTACGCCCAGGCGATGGACGCCCCCATCCACAGCGATGTGGCCATCGTCTATGACTATGACTCCCTGGCCTCC
This sequence comes from uncultured Clostridia bacterium, assembly GCA_947176425.1. GTDB lineage: Bacteria > Bacillota > Clostridia > Oscillospirales > Oscillospiraceae > Pelethomonas. The sequence continues at coordinate 1,501 of CAMWQV010000253.1, read as the reverse complement.
TTCCGTATCCAGCGGCAGAGCATTTTGCTGGACTGCCAGAACGAGATGAAAAAGCTGTACAAGGCGTTCCATGACGTGAATGTATCTGTGGATGTGATTCCCGCCGATGCCGGTTTGTCCGGCTACAAGGTCGTACTCCTGCCGCAGATGATCATCACTAAGCCTGATTTCCGGGCCAAAGCGGAGCAGTTTGTCAAGAACGGCGGCACTCTGGTTCTCACCTACCGGAACGCTATCAAGGATGCCGACAATAATATTCCCTTCGGTGAAGTGATTCCTGTTGGCTACATAGACTTGGCCGGAGTGTCCATCGTGGAGACCGAAAGCCTTCAGGACCTGAACGCCTTCCCGCTGGTGGGACAGGGCGATTTTGCAGGCAAGCAGGGATATGGCGGCATCTTCCGGGATATGCTGGCCGTCCGGGACGCCGAGGTCCTCTACCGCTACGGCGATCCCTTCTATCAGGAGTATGCCGCTGTTACCCGGAAGAAGCAGGGCAGCGGTACGGTCTACTACTTGGGCAGCGGGATGGATGAGGCTACAACTGCCGGACTGATGGCCGCGATCATGGCGGACAACGGGATCGAGACTGTCGCCTCCGACAGCGGTGTCGAGGTGATTCACAGGGGCGGTCCGGAGCAGTCCGTGCGGATGTATATCAACCACAATGACCATGAGGCAAAGGCCGGCAATGTCGTGCTGAAGCCCTTTGAGTGCAAGATTCAGGCGGATTAACGCAATCCATACAGCCGCAGCTGCTTTTTTACGGAGCGGCTGCGGCTCTGGTTTTAAGGCTGCCTTTACTATGCGGGAGTTGTATCTGTACCGCAGATTAAAGGACTTCCGAAGCAGAAATATCACCTTGAAAAGTGTTGCCAGGCCCATTGTTTCGACTGCGCCTGGAATATTACAGAACGGCTGGTTATGAGCCAGATTGGAGGATAATCAGTGGATCGTGGAGTTCCGCTGGCAAAACCAATCCACGGATGCGCCTCCCTCTATGGTGGCGGGCGCCATCTGACAGAAAGGATAAGAGCCATAAATCCGAAACTTTTCCAGGAGATTTATGGCTCTGAATTATTTTCCTCTCATCTTACTACACATCCGTATTCTCTTTGCAGCTTTTATTGATCGTAGTGCAGTGAATAGAATGAGGATTCCGTAATTATGGTTTCGTATCAAGAATCATCCTGTTCAGTTCCTCGCGGTAATCCCAGACAATTTCTAACCGTCCTTCTGGATAAACAACAATCTCCTTCAACAAATCTTCCACGATCTCGCCGGTAATTTCCTGAACCTCCGTATATTTCTGGAAGCTGGAAACAAACCGCTTATCCAGATTCCCCTCTGCTCCGGTATTTTCTAATGCTGCCTCCAATTCACTGATTTTAGCAATCGTGCTGTCCTTCTGCTGATTTGCAGCGGCTTTCGCGGCAAGATACTCTGCTTTGCTGATCTCTCCCAGTCCAAATTGTTCATACAGCTTTGTTATTTGCTGCTT
>CAMWQV010000252.1 GCA_947176425.1 uncultured Clostridia bacterium | reverse complement strand
ATACCGTTCGTCCGGCTTTGCAGCTTATTAAGACCAAACCCGGCGCGCATTTGGGGTCCTCCTTCTTTATCATGACGCGTGTATCTGGTGACGTTGCCCTGAAAATGCTCTGCATGGGCGACTGCGCAATCAATATCTCCTATGAGGACAGCGTGGACAAGGAAGGAAATGTTACCGTTTCCGCCGCACAGAAGCTGGCCGAAGTCGCTGTAGAATCCGCCCGGACCGCCCAGTTCTTCGGCATTGACCCCAAAGTCGCAATGCTGAGCTTTTCGACCAAGGGTTCCGGCAAAGGCGCGACAGTTGGTTTGAGTGCAGCCGCCACAAAAGTTGCCCAGGAAATGGCTCCGGAAATGTCCATCGACGGCGAGATGCAGTTTGACGCCGCTGTCAGTCCCACTGTCGGTCAGCTGAAATTCCCCGGCAGCAAAGTCGCCGGTTATGCCAATACCTTCGTGTTCCCCAACATCGAGGCGGGCAATATCGGCTACAAGATCGCCCAGCGTTTGGGCGGCTATGAGGCTTACGGTCCCATTCTGCAGGGCCTGAACGCCCCCATCAATGACCTCAGCCGCGGCTGCAATGCGGAGGAAGTCTATAAAATGGCTATCATTACCGCCGGTATGAAGTAAGATTTTTTCTGCTGTAACTGCCTTTGGCATCTGCTGTCAGAGGCAGTTATTTTTTTGTGCAAAAGCCGACATAAAATATTTACAACTAATTTTCAAAACACCTTGCTTTTTGCATATGACTATGATAGACTGATAATAAACTAACCTGACCGTGTTCGGCAGGAAAAAAGGAGTTGGTTTTCATGTACCTGAAAACTCGTATTGCTGCCGGTGCGGCGGCTGTTTTAACGGCGGGCCTGCTTATAATTCCTGCGTCTGCCCACGGCAGCGAACATCACAGTAGCACGCAGACACAGACCGTACAAACACAGCCTGCAACTGTATCCGTCTGTTCTGTGGAGAGCTGTCATACTGCGGGACGGCACACGCACAGCGGCACAACCTATTGCGGTTATGACCATGACGGAGGCGTCTGCGGGGGAAACTGCGCGGCGCTGTGTACGGTGGATGGCTGTACGGCCGGCGGCCGGCATACGCACAGCAGTACAACTTATTGCGGCTATGACCATGAGAGCGGATTCTGTGACGGAACCTGCGCCGCACTGTGTACCGTAGCGAACTGCACTGCTGCGGGACGGCACGTCCATAACGGGACCACCTACTGCGGCTATGACCATGCCAACGGGTTCTGTGACGGAACCTGCACTGCGGCGCTCCAGGCAGCTGCTGCTGCGCCTGCTGTTCCAGCCGCTCCCGCAGTCACAGCAACTGTCGGAGCATGCGGACATCACAGCGGTCATCACAGCAGCCGCCACTGATCCATGAGAAAGGTCGCGTTTATCACTGGCGGCAGCCGGGGCATTGGCCGGGCCATTGCAATCCGTCTGGCGGCGGAAGGCTATGCGATAGGCATTGATTATCTGCAAGCGCAGGAACAGGCGGAAGCGCTGGTTAAAGAACTGCGGCTCCAGGGAACAGACGCGCTGGCTGTACAGGGTGATGTGGCGGACCGGGAAGCTATTACTGCGGCGATTCATCTGGCTGAGGCGTCGTTAGGCCCTATCCATGTGCTGGTCAACAATGCCGGGATCGCGGAACAGCATCAGTTTCAGGATATCTCGGAGGACTTCTGGCATCGTATCTTTGCCGTGAATGTAGACGGCGCGTTCCATACCATTCAGGCCGTACTGCCCCGCATGATCCATGAAAAATCAGGATGCATTATCAATATTTCCTCGATCTGGGGACAGCGGGGCGCGTCCTGTGAGGCGGCGTATTCCGCAACAAAGGCCGCTTTGATCGGACTGACCCGGTCTTTAGCGATGGAGCTTGCGCCGTCCGGCATACGGGTCAACTGCGTTGCGCCGGGCGTGGTGCTGACGGATATGGTCAAAGTGCTGGGGGACGAGACGCTGGAGCTGCTGGCCCAGCAGACGCCGCTCGGACGCTTGGGAACACCAGAGGATATCGCCAGAATCACCGCCTTTTTAGCCGGAAGCGGCGCTTCGTTTATTACGGGGCAGGTAGTAACGGCTGACGGAGGTTTTATTGTCTGAATAAAAAGCAGCGCCGTACCGGAAGCACGGCGCTGTTTTTGTTTTTACTTTTGGTTCATAAAGTTATACAGCATGACAACAGCTTCGGCGCGGGTGGCGTTCCGGTCAGCGGCAAATGTGCTGCCGCCGTCCACAACTCCTAATCCCTGCGCCAACGCCGCCCAGCCCAGCATTGTTTCGGGAATGTCCGTACGGTCAGGGAAAGAGCAGGTGAAAATGCCCTGCAATTTTGCGATATTGCCGTATCCCGCGCTGTTCAGCAGCATTTTGACCGCTTCTCCGCGGGTCAGAATCTTGCTGTCCGCACGTTCCGCACGGGTCACAATGCCCCGCTGATAGGCGCGGTTATAAAGCTCGTCAACTTCGCTTTCTTCCGTGCCGTAACGATTGCCTTCCGTACTGAGCAGGAGCGTGATAAAATCAAACTGCGTCAGTTCTTTGCGGGGTTCGCATTTGCCGCCCTGCCAGCCGATACCGTAGCTGGCCAGGGTTTCGATCTGCGTTTTTGCCCAGTGGTCCGCCACATCGCTGTAAGTGATCTCTCCGGTCTGGGACGAAACCGCCGGATAGATAATTTCGCCGGTCCTGGCGTCTACGCCGGAAGCGTATTTGTCTTCTTCCTCCACAGCATAGGACAGCTGCAATGCGTAGAAATAGGAATACCCCATATCCATCAGCGGCGCGGCGCCGTCCATGCCGGGGTCCAGCTTCACCGGTATGCTGCGGTAAGCGAGGGGCAGCGCATAGTGAGCGAACCAGGCGTCCAGAGCGGCGGACTTGTCCAGAATATCGTCCGGACTGTCAAAGGCTACATCATCGGTCCAGGAACGGTCGAACGCGCTGACGGTGCCGTCGATAATGTCAATGGAGACGCGCAGGCCGTTTTCCGGGAAGAAATAGCCGTTTTCTTTCTGTGCGTAAGTAAAGCTGTGCGTGCTGTTCCAGCGGGTATTCTCCCATTCCGCACTGTCGTACAGCTCTGTTTTTGCGAAATCATCGCCCCAGAATTCTGTCAAAAATGCTTCTGCGTTTTTGCGGGCGGCGTCCATACTGACTGCCGCTTTCCGGTTTTCTGAGTACGGCCTGGAGGAATACACGGATTGCAATTCCCCAGTTTTGCCGTCACAGACGACGGTGCGCCGGCAGGTGCCGCTGTCCTCTTTGCGGGTATAGATCAGGCGGGCGGTCACGTCCTCAGTCTCCTTATCCAGAGAATAGCTGGCGGACGCAAGCGTATATTTGTTCAAGCCAAGGGCGGAATACTTCTGAAGAATTTTGTCCAGATCCTCTTTGGACTGCACGCCCTCCAGCTTGGCGACGCCTGTCAGTTCCGCCTGGGACAGTCCGGCAAAGGTATCCGCCGAAGCTTCCGGCGCCGCCGCGCCGTTGCTGGCTGAACTGCCGCCGTAGCCGCCGTCGGCCTCTTCTTCTGACAGCTTCTCGTACAGCTCGGTCAGATTCACCAGTTTGCCCGTCTGCGCGTCTACATAATACGAGTCACTGGGTTCCGGCAGATACCGCAGGACCGCGTTTTTGCTGTCTTTTTCGTCTGTCAGAACGTACTCCAGCCGCAGGTCCATCGTCCGTTTCAGCATCGTACCGGCGGACGCCGCGGTAATGGAGCTTCTGGAGGACGGCACGCTGCCTAAGACGCTGTCTTCTAAGCTCTCACGGTAAAATTGCGTGACCTTGCCGTCAGAAGCCCGGACATAGATGTGGAATGTCAGGGGAGACATCAAGCCATTCAGCCGGATCTCTCCATAGAAACGGTGTACCGTGGTACTGAGCTGTCCGGTGTTCCGCTCGGAAAAAGTGAAGCTCTCCAAAGGCGTTTCCAGGACTTTTTTCAGAAACGTTTCTGCGTACTGCCGCGCCTGCGCTCTGGAAACCGCTGGGAAAGTGGGCGGAAAATTCCCGCTTCCCGCATAGGGGTCATTGTCGTTTTCCGACAGATTATAGCTCAGAATTTTTCCGGTTTCAGTGGCTTCTACGTTCAGTCTCACGCCATCGCCGCTCCAGAACAAGTCCCAGAACGGGGAAATCTCGTTTTCCGACAGATTCCCATAAAAATCCGTGTACTCGTCTCCGATGCCCAGCGTGGCTTTGACTTTTGTCGTCACCGCCGCCAGCCGCTGGTCGGATGACGGGGCTTCCGGCGCCGCCGCCGCGGGTACTGCCAGCGTCAGCATCAGTACTGCCGCCAAAATTAAACTTGCCAGTTTTTTCATTTTCTCCTGCCTCCTGTATAGTTTGGGTATCCCTAATAGTTAAGACGCAGTTTATACGAAAATGTTCCTGCCGGATACCAAAAAACAAGCCCGTTTCTTGATGGGAAGAAACGGGCTTCTGTTTACTCGGCTTTCGGACCGGCGTCAACGACATCCTGGGACATATGGGTATACTTCTTGAAATTCTCGACAAAAGCTTTTGCCAGTTCTTTGGCTTTGGCTTCGTAGCCGTCT
>CAMWQV010000251.1 GCA_947176425.1 uncultured Clostridia bacterium | reverse complement strand
CAATATTATTGCATGAATCTGGCTCAGCGCGGTTTTGCTGTGGTCAACTTTACTTATCGTTTGGCTCCGGAAAATAAGTTCTCTGCCTCTCTGGAGGATACGAACAGCGTGTTTGCCTGGGTGTTATCCAATGAAACAGAATACGGGTTTGACACAAATCACATCTTTGCCGTGGGTGATTCGGCAGGTGCGCATAACCTGGGTCTGTATACAAATATCTGCACTAATCCGCAGTATGCTGCTGCTTATCCGTTCCAGCCTCCCTGCGGCTTCAAACCTGCGGCAATCGCTCTCAACTGCGGCGTGTATTATATCGATACCAGCAAACAGAATTTGGACGCTGATTTAATGGCGGATGTTCTGCCCAATAAAGGTTCAGCCGTGGAACTGGAGCTGATCAATGTAGTAAATCATATTACTGGTAACTATCCCCCTGTCTTTCTTATGACCTGCACAGAGGATTTTCTGAAGGATCAGGCCCCTGTACTGGCGGCAAAGCTGCTTGCAGAGGATGTTCCGTTTGTCTTCCGTTACTACGGGGACAAGAATAACCGTTTGCCTCATGTATTTCACTGCAATATCCGTTTGAATGATGCGAAGCTCTGCAATGACGAAGAATGCGAATTTTTCCGCAGTTTTCTTTCATGAACTATTATGATCTCTATTTTGAACAAGGAGAAAATGAAATGGCGAAAATCTATGCCACAAAAAATCCCGCTATAACACAGCGGGAAATTGACCACATGGCACTTTCCAGAAGTTTGGCTGGTGAATGTGTTGTGCTGATGGAAAACGACGGGGTGCTTCCTTTGAAAGAAGCGGGTAAATTGGCCCTTTACGGCAGCGGCGCACGGCAGACTGTCCGTGGCGGAACCGGTTCCGGCGATGTAAACACCCGCAGCGACGTTACAATCGAGCAGGGATTGGAACGCGCCGGTTTCCAAATTACAACAAAGAGCTGGCTGGACCGGCAGGAAGCTGCGTTCAAGCAGGCTAAAAGAGATTACATCGAATGGATTCCCGTTTATGCCAAAGAACATAATATGTCAGAATTTCTTGTCACTTTCTCACACCCGTTCCAGGTCATTCCTCCGGTAAAGATCTCCCAAGAGGACATTGGCGAAATTTCCACGGCAGTTTATGTGATTGCCCGCAGTTCCGGCGAAGGAGCAGACCGGTTCGACAAGCGCGGAGATTATCTTCTTTATGATGAGGAAAAAGAACAGCTTGAACAGTTGGGCAAATCCTATGCCAACGTTATACTGGTGCTGAACATCGGCGGTGTGATGGATATGTCCGAAATTGCATCTATTTCCGGAATCAATGCCGTTCTCCTTATGAGCCAGCTGGGTAATACCGGCGGCGATGTCTTGGCGGATGTTCTGCTGGGGAAAGTGAATCCTTCTGGAAAACTTACCGATACTTGGGCAAAACAGTACAGCGATTATCCCTCATCTGAGGGTTTCAGCCACAATGATGGCAATGTTGATGATGAGTACTATACTGAGAGCATCTATGTGGGCTACCGATATTTTGATACCTTTGGCATTGAACCTCTATATCCTTTTGGCTATGGCAAATCCTATACAGATTTTTCTATCACATCTGAAAATGTATGTATAGAAAACGGTCTGGTCAAGCTCTCTGCTACTGTAAAGAATACGGGAGCAGTTTATGCCGGTAAAGAGGTCGTTCAGGTTTATTACTCGGCTCCTGCAGGGAAATTGCCCAAACCTTTCCAAGAACTGGCTGCCTTTGCAAAAACAACGCTGTTAGCACACGGAGAGAATGAGACATTAGAAATCGCTTTCCCGCTAAAGGATATGGCTTCTTACTGCGAGACGTGTGCTGCCTGGGTATTGGAAGCGGGAGACTATGTTATCCGCATTGGCAGCAGCTCCCGCAGTACAGAAACTGCCGCCGTGCTGACGCTGCCGCAAACGGTCAAAACTGAAATCCTGAAAAATCTGTTTGCTGATCGTGATCCGGTCCAGGAAATCCAAGCTCCCAATGTAAAAACACCGCCAGCAGATGCCGCTGTTCCGCATATTTTCATTGATCCAGCCCAAATCATTACAAAACAAGTTTCTTATACAGAGAGACGCCTCCCCTATTCTACAAATCAAACCGCTGTGCTTACTGCCGCCGATGTCAGAGCCGGACGGTGTACAGTTGAGGAATTGACAGCGCAGCTGACGGTTGAGGAAATGGCTGATCTCTGCGTTGGCACACTGCGGGCAGACGGTTCTATTGTAGGAAACGCTTCACACAACGTCCCTGGTGCTGCTGGCGATACCAGCCCAGTTGTGAAAGAGAGCCGCGGCATCCGGAACATGATCTTAGCTGACGGTCCTGCCGGCCTGCGTCTCCAACCGGTATTCAAAACAGATAAAACCGGTAATTTGCTGCCCGGCGGGGCTGTTATGGGCGATATGATCGAGCCGTTCCCTTCTGAGTATAACGACGAAAATTCAGATACTTACTATCAATACTGCACGGCAATCCCTATCGGCTGGGCACTAGCGCAGAGCTGGAATATGGAATTGCTCAGGGATATTGGCTCTATGATAGGCAGAGAAATGGAGATATTTGGCGTGGATCTGTGGCTTGCTCCTGCGTTGAATATCCATCGCAACCCCCTGTGCGGCCGGAATTTTGAATATTACTCTGAAGACCCGCTGGTCAGCGGAAAAGCTGCCGCAGCCGTCACGCAGGGCGTACAAGCTCATCCGTGCAAAGGAACAACAATCAAACACTTTGCGGCGAACAATCAGGAAGACAACCGGTACTTTACCAACTCCCACATCAGTGAACGGGCTATTCGGGAAATTTATCTGAAAGGTTTTGAGATTGCGGTAAAAGATTCCCAGCCTCTGTCTATCATGACTTCCTATAACCTGCTGAACGGCACTCATACGGCAAATCACTTTGATCTGATTCAATCCGCTGCCAGAGACGAATGGGGATTCCGTGGATTTGTCATGACAGACTGGTTTACCTCTCAGCAACAGCCCGCATTGACCGGAAATGAAAAAGTCGTCTACCCTATTTCTGCTTCTACCGGATGTGTTTATGCGGGCAACGACGTTCAGATGCCCGGATGCCAAAAAAACGTGGATGATATTGTACAGGCGGTACGCACAGGAGAGATGATTGACGGATATAAGCTTACACTGGCAGACCTTCAATTCAATACTGCCAATGTTATTCGAGCGGCGATTGCGACTGATGTTTGCTGATGCCCGGCAACCGTTAAGCAATAAAATTAAAAGAGGTATATGATTGATGAGTTACATTGAGATTCAGTATCCCAAAGAAAAACCAGCATTTTACACTCTATTAAAAGAACAGATTGCGCTGTATACCGGCAGCGAATCCAATAAAACAGCTGTGTTGGCGAACGCTTCCGCTGTTATTGCTCAAGCGTTTGCTGATGCCAACTGGGTGGGTTTCTATCTTATAGATGGGAATGATCTGGTCGTTGGCCCCTTTCAAGGTAAGCCTGCCGTCAGCCGTATTGGATACGGCAGGGGCGTATGCGGCACAGCTTGGAAGGAGAACAGATCACAAGTAGTAGAAGATGTTTCTTGCTTTGCCGGACACATTGCCTGCGACTGTAATACCCACTCTGAGATCGTGATTCCCCTTCGACGGGCAGACGGGACAATCTGGGGCGTCTTGGATATGGACAGTGTTCTGCCTGCCTATTTTACTGATGAGGATCGCGTTGGTCTGGAACAGACTGTGGAATTATTGAAATACATTCCTAAAAATATCTGATCACAGCAATCAGATATTTGATAACCCCTCCACTGCCCCTCACAGCTGTTCCTTTTGTAGCCGTTCTATCGGATTATGGTCCGGTCCGGTGCCGGATGTCCCTCTAGCAGATATATGGAGTTTATGTTCTCTCGACATACTTCTTTCATGCCTCATTGGATGTAGGTCTGCCATGTACCAGAAAATCAGAGAAAAGGGGCTGTAAAAAACACCCCAAAACAACTGAGGCCGCTCTGATTAGAGCGGTCTCAACTGGTATCAATCAATAAGACGGGAAAAAGAAAGAGTCAAAACAATCCATACTAAATTACAGTTCCTCTATGTGCCGCACGCCATGCAGTGCAGAAAATTTGCGCACCAGCTTTTCGTGGTCTGTCTCCGCCACGTTCTTCATCTCTATCAGCACCACAAGACCGCCTTTATCCTCATCCTTTTGCATCAGCGGCTGCATATCGCCCACGGAGACCTTCTCCGCCGTGCATTCCTGCAAAAAGTTGTCGATATCATCGCTGTTATTAAAATGAGCATACAGACGCATATAGCCGTTTTTACGGTGCAGCACATAGTTCAACGGTCGGAACAAGATCATGACCAACAGCAGCACGCCCCCCACAACAAGCGCTCCGGTATAAAACCCAGTACCCATCGCCAAACCCACACACGCCGAGGCCCACAGCGCCGCCGCCGTGGTCAGTCCACGAACTTGGTTGTTTCGCGTTACCAAAATAGTGCCTGCCCCCAAAAAGCCAACGCCACTTATTACCTGCGCACCAAGTCGAGCAGGATCACCGCTCTGGTAAAGTCCAAACA
>CAMWQV010000250.1 GCA_947176425.1 uncultured Clostridia bacterium | reverse complement strand
CTGGATGATGAGATCAAGGAAGTGAACGCTGCTCTCGTCCGTCTCTCAAAAGAAGCCGCAGAAGGCCGGGCGCTGGTAGGAGGAGATCTTTCCACCCTCTGAAAACCTATGGAACCGGCTGGCGATATGACCTATACCCAGCTTTATGACGTTTACTGTGAACAGATGAGCATTTTGGCGGAAGCCGGCGCCGACCTGCTGGCGGTCGAGACGATGATGGGCATAGAGGAGACGGCTGCCGCTTTGGACGCGGCACAGTCCGTATGTGATCTGGCCGTCATCTGCACCCTGAGCGTGGAGGCGGACGGCACCGCGCTCTTTGGCGGAAATGCGGTGGAGGCCGTGACAACGCTTCAGGAAATGGGCGCGGCCGCAGTGGGTGTGAACTGCTCCGTCGGTCCGGATCAGCTGGAGGCTGTCGTTGCCGCTATGAGGGCGGTGGCAAAGGTGCCGGTTGTAGCCAAGCCGAATGCCGGTCTGCCGGTTATGACAGAGACCGGCGAGGCCCTGTACAGTATGGGACCGGAGGATTTCGCACGGCATATCCGGCGGCTCACAGAGGCCGGAGCGGGGGTCGTCGGCGGCTGCTGCGGTACTTCGCCGGAATATATTAGACAGGCCAGAGAACTGTTAAAACCTTCTCTGGCGGGTTTCGATACTTTTGCTTGACCACGGACAGACAGCCGTTTATACAGAGCGCAGCAACACAAACGCCCCGGACTTTCGCAAGTCAGGGGCGCGCTTTCTTGGCACTTTAGCATAAAAACCCCAAATTCTACCTGGGGAATAAAAAGCTTTCGTAAAAAAGTAACCTCCGGCGTGTATTGGATAAACCGGTTTTGCCTGCATTGCCGTTCAGCGTTTCAGTTCAATGAGTTGTGCTTTCCACTGACCGTCGGTTCGGCGCAGCTCTATTATAAGATCATTGTAGGGCTCCTCTGCGCTCAGCCGGTGCCGCACGGATACAACAGCGGCAGTTGGGACCGCACCGTCGTCAGGAGAAATGTCTATAGCAGAGACGCTTACTTGGTCAGATACGTCCTCCCGATAGCCGAAAATCCGGGCATCATCGGTCAGCAGATTTCTGGCCGCTGACCAGTCGTAGGAAAAGACCGCGGACAACAAGATATCCAAAGTCTCCCGCAGGGATTTCAACCAGTCCGGCACGATGAGACCCGCAGGAACAGGCTGGAATGAATCAGACATACCGGCAAAGTCAGCTCCAAGCCCCTCCGCGGCTTCGGTAAAGAACCGGGCGGTGAGGGTGAATACGCCGCCCTCCTGGTCGTCGATCACAGTGACACGGGCGCTGGCGGCGTCCCACTCTGCCCCGAACTCCGTACCGTTATAGGCCGAAACACTGGCTCGGTCTGTTTGATCTTCCGAAGGCAGGACCATACTGTAAGTCTCAGCCAGTTTTGCATAAATCAATTCCTCAGCCTCGTTCAAAGACGTATTCTGCCAATGAGAGATTGTGAGATCGCATACCGGCAGGCCCTCCGGCACGGGCGTGATGGGCCGGATCACATAGCTGCCGTCCTCCCAAACCCCATAATAGCGGTCCTCATTGACGTAGAGAAAGAAATTTTCCGTCTTCTCCGTCTCATAGCAAAGCGCCTCCAGATGCAGAACGCCCACAGCTTCGCCGGTAAAGGTCAAAACGTCTGATACATTGGCGTCATCCGGCGGCGCGGCTGAGAAATGGTATGTCATCAGGGCAGCCGTACAGAGCAGGGCCAGACAAGCGGCCAGCAGCCCCCATTTCACCGCTGGCACGGCGTGGCGGCTGCTGCGTTCCAAAAGCGCCGGATCCGCAGCGCCGACAGCCCGAAACAACTGTTCTTCGTTCATGAAATCATCCCCTCCGTTTCTAAAAAAGCTCTCAATTTGCTCCGGGTACGAAACAGAATCGTCTTTACGGTATTCAGCTTCAATCCATACCGTCTCGCAATATCCACCAAAGGCTCTGCATACCAGTAGCGGCGCAGGAAAATATTGCAGTCCCGGGCGGGCAGGGTATGCAGAAACTCATTTACAATCCGCTCCAGCTCCGCATCCTCCACAGCCTGCGCCGCACTGGGGACAGACGGGATGCAGTCCCGCAGTTCCTCCAACACCAGAGGCAGTTCCCCGCCGCCCCGTTTTTGGGCATGACCGCGCCGGAAACGGTCGAAAGACAAGGCGCGGGTGATTTTCCCCACAAAAACGCCCAAGCGGTCGGGACGGTTTTGGGGCATGGCATTCCACGCCTCCAGCCAAGTGTCGTTGACGCACTCCTCGGCATCCTGGGCATTCCCCAAAAAACCGAAAGCGATGGTGTAACAGTAGCCGCCGTATTTCTTCTGGGTCTCTATGACGGCCTCGTCACTGCGTCGCCAGTAGAGGTCTACAATGTCCGCGTCATTCAAATCCATCATCTCCTCTCAGAAAAATAACAATGTCTGCTCCTTTTCTTTTTGTTTTCCGCTCGGGCTATACCTATAGTCGTAAAAATTCCGCAAAGGTTTCATGTCAGAACAAAAAATTTTTCTGCTGTTTACGCATAGCTGCGGCAGCAGACTGGCTGAGGGAGTTCACTCCTGGGGATTGACTGATATCCGCTTCAGTGGTATACTTTTTTAAGATCGCTTAATGGGGGACATCGCTATGAACAACTATGATCCATATATGGAGATTCCAGAAACATATACCCGGCGCAAACTGAACGCTATGTATCGTGAGATTCCCTTAAAAGATACAACATTCCGCCTCCTCCGAAAATATTTCAACGCGATGGCTCATTTATATGGGGTCATTCCGTTACGGCAGGCGTTTGAAATTGTCAGCAGTCAATGTCCGGCTCTGGTCACCAAAACGGAATTCTTTGCCTTCGCGGAAATTGCCCGCCACGAGTGCGAGGATTACTGCATTATGAAGGATACCGAGCTTTATTCAGACGGTTTGCCGGGCGGACGGCTTGACTGGAAGATTGTTGACATACCGCTGCTCTATGATGAAAACAACGCATTGGGCCAAATCAATGTTGGACAAGCAGGAAAGCCATACTTTATTCCGCCAAAGGACAAACTGCTTGCCTATCGGGATCCCGCCTATTGTGAACCGACTCCGCAGGCAAAGAAATTACATAATTTTCTTTCTCAAAGGCTTTACGGGGAAAGCGTTGATGCTGCTTTTGAAGACATTCTTATGTATACACGATCCCTGTTTAACGGGATGCAGAAGGTCATAGACAGCATAACACGGTACAACGCGGTCCTGACTGATAAAGATGTTCGTGAGTTTGCAGCCATATACCAGGATTTTCACAATCACACACGTATGCAGTATAATCGGGGCTTTACGCCGGTCGAAATGCGTGCAGTCATGGAAAAAAAGCAGAACACAATCCCGAAATCGGTTCCTTTCGTTCAGCCCGCAAAGCCGCGAAAAACCGGCAGAAACGAGCCATGTCCGTGCGGCAGCGGAAAGAAGTACAAAAAGTGCTGCGGACGATAATATAACAAAAAATTGCAAACCGAACCAGTCTGTATCAGCGCAGGCCGGTTCGGTTTTATGACAGGTCATATTAAAAAACTTCGTGGGTTTTCAGCTCTTTTGAAATCTGCCCCAGCAGTTCCCAAGCGGCGTCTCTTTCTTTTTTCTGCTCCTGTGTCAGCTTCTCATATCCGCACAGCATGGGATGCTGTCTTGCCGCGTCATCATGTACAGGTCCATAGCTCCAGTTATAAAAAATATAAAAGCGATACCACCTTATATAATCCAGTCTGCGGTAGCCCTCTCTTATGGCCTCTACATTTTTGGTTTTGCAGTATTTCTTATAGGCCAGTCCCGTCGCAGCTGACGAAAGACCTGTAATGGTTTCATCTTCCAGAAGGATTCTGACCTTCATATAGAGATGATCAGCCGCCGCAATCTTGGACTGCCGGTGAAAGTCATCCAGATCATCCCAATCAAGAGTGGGATAAGATACCGACCGGCGAAATATATCGTTAATGGCAATGGCCGCATAGTTCAGATTGGTGCGCATGATATTCCGCATCGTATAGATATCTTCGTTTGCACCAAAATATGATATGCCCGGCACTTTCCGGCTGCTGCGCAGATCGATGCGTCCACAGATTTTATAATACCGCTTCAGGTTCCAAAAGACGTTCCAGCCTGCCTGCACATTGTCTTCGCAGATAATGATGCGGTCAGCATTTTCTAACAGTTCGCGCTGTTCTCCCCAAAATCCATCATGAAAAATCAGAGAATCCCCCGTGTCGGATTCCTTATTCAGAGAAAAAGCCTCGCCCAGCTGGTAATGTACAGCAAGAAATTCCGCCGCATTGCCGAACACATGATATTGAACACACTGGCTGATAGAAATAATATTGGTCAGTATCGCCCGTTCCAAGAGGCTGCGTCCATAATTTCCAAAGCCGATCAATACGATCTTCTTTTCATTTTGGCACAGCGGCCTGGAATGCCAATATTGTCTGGCGCAGCAGTCGCAGCTGTGAAAAAAGGTGATATTATCGCCAAGTTTCGCCTGTCCGTTTGTAGTTCTGGCATAATCCTCAACCGGCAGATTGTGCAGATTATTGGCGCGGCTGTTGAT
>CAMWQV010000249.1 GCA_947176425.1 uncultured Clostridia bacterium | reverse complement strand
CGGCATCAAAGATGAACAGGAAAAAATCTGTATTACGGAACATACCGGACACAGCCTGTATGCTTCGGACGCGATTGAGCTGTATGCCGTGTATCAAAACGGAAAGCTTTCCGGACTGCGCCCGGCAACGGCGGAGGAGCAGGCGGAGTGGGACGATCTGCGCAGCAGACATGCCGAAACATCACCCAATCCGTTGGAGACGCACAGTCTGGACAATGGGGAACAGCGGGAGTTTCCCAACGGCACGGAGAAGGATTACAAATCGTTTCTGGAGCTGATGAAGTGGGAGACGGAAGGACTGCCGGACTATGCGTCCGTACCGTATCGGGACTATCAGGATATGTCGTTGCCGGAGTTTAATGCGCGCCTGCTGGAATGGGCCAATCAGAATCAGGAATCATTTAACCGGATTATGTGCGACACGGTCTGGAATGATTTTGCCGTCGAACTGAGCGGGGCGGAAAAACAGTTTGTGTCGCTGACGTGCAGTCTGTCCGGGACGGAAAACGGAATGTTTGTGCGGAGCAGTTATACCGGGCTTCCGGAGGAGGACCCCAGCTTCAGCGTGCAGTTTCCGGGATGGATGCAGGAAGAAAACGGTATTACTGTAGCATGGGTGGACCTGTACTATCAGTGCAGTTATCATGTCTCGGACAAATCTGCCGTTACAGTGCGTGAACGTGACGAGTGTATCAGCGGCGTGATGGAAGGTATTCAGAAATTCTGGAATGAAACGGATATGGATACGCTTCTTGGCATGACGGAAAAACAGGCTGTGGACCGCCTGAACCAAATTGCGGCAAAGTACAGCAACGAGAAAATCACCATTCAGCCGTTTACTGCGGACAGTGTTAACTATCAAGCAGTTAATGAATTTGTAACCGATTAACAAACAAAGGACCGTTCTTCCCGGACGGTCCTTCGTTTCGTATTATGCAGTAGTTTTAGCAGCCGCGGCCCGCTGTTTGTTCCGTGTACTGATCTGCTGGCAGGTCTTATGATAGCGTTCCGCAATCTGGCCCGCATTTTTATAGAAAGCGGCATGTGCGGACCACTGGCGGCCTTTGGGCTGAACTGTGAGGGTAAGATACAGCCGCCGGTGTTCTGCACAGAAACAGGATGCAGTCTGTTCGTTCGGCGTCGTGCGGACCCAGCCCCAGCGCGTGATTTCCACGGGCGCGCCGCAGATTGGACAGTGCGGCTGTTCGATAAAGGAAAGATTTTTACAGGCCCAGCGTCCGTTAAATACGCCCAGCTCCTCCTCCCAGATTGGAGGGGGATTTTTCGGCTTTGGCGGACGGCGGAACATAGAGAAGGATTCACAGCGGTCCAGCAGGGTCTGATAAACCAGGACCGTATAATATGTATCATTCCATGCGCTGTGGAAGTCCAGGTCTGTATCCAGTTCCAGCGCTGTTACGGCTTTTTCCAGGGAGGGCTGGCAGCCGAGATCACCGCCGCACAGGCTCTGGTAAATATATTGCAGGTCAAAGTATTCGTATTTCCAATCCGCGTCGAAGGAGAGTTTGTGGTACTTATAATTGTTCAGCAGAACGTCCACATCATTGCTCCCCCACTCCACAAAGACCGGATTCGGCCCGCACCAGTGCAGGAAATCGGGCCCCAGGTCCAGGAAACCGGGGGCGTCAGAAAGAAGGTCCTCCAGTTCCTCCGGCGAGTAGGGCAGGACCTGATAGGTATAAAACCCGATCCTGCGGCTTGCTTTCGGATTGACATAGCTGTGGAAGGAATCCATCATTGCGCCGGACGCTTCATCCACTTTGATGGCGGCGATTTCCAGCAGTTCATGAAAGGGAACCCGGCGGCCCCGATTGTCGCGTATAAAGGCAGTGTTCCATTCCAGGTCCAGAAAAATCAGATTGGACATACAAAACGCTCCACGATTGTATTCATATCCTCCGGCAGAGGGCTGGTAAAAACGAGTTCCTGCTTTGTCAGAGGATGCGTAAACGATAGAGATGCGGCGTGCAGGGCCGGACGGGGAATCAGGCCGCGGTCCTCAACGCCATAGAGCCAGTCTCCAGCCAGAGGACAGCCAAGCGCGGCCATATGGACCCGCAGCTGATGGGTGCGGCCCGTATGGGGGAAAAGTTCCACCAGAGAAAAACCGTTTTGGGAGGATAAAACCCGGTAATCCGTTTTGGCAGGCTGACCGTCAGGACAGACCTGCCTCTGAATGGCAGAACCGGGCGCCCGTCCGATGGGCAAATCAATGATACCTTCCGGCGGCTGCGGGATGCCGGTACAAACAGCCAGATACCGGCGGAAAAACTGACTGGTGTGCAGGATACGGCGCAGGCGGTCATGGATGAAGCCGTTTTTTGCCACAGCCATCAGACCGGTTGTGCCGCGGTCCAGGCGGTTGACGGGGTGGAAGGCCGCGCCGGGACCTAAATAATGAATCACAGCGCCAGCCAAAGCAGGTTCCTGCGGGGACAGGGAGGAAGGGATTACCGCCAGAAATGCGGGCTTGTTCAAAACCAGCAGATGCGGGTCCTCAAAAACAATATCCAGCTCCATCGGGACAGGCGGCATGTCAGACGGACATTCAGCGGCGTCCAAATCAGCAATCAGCTGGTCTCCGGTGTGCAGAACTGCGCTGGTAAATACCCGGCAGCCGTTGACCTTCAGGCCGTTTTCAGTACGTTTGAGCCGGTTGATGCGGGCGGTGGACAGCCCCAGTTCATATTTCAGCAGAGAACGGACAGTACGTCCGCTTTGGGCGGCTGTTACGGTCAGCTCCAGCGGCGGCATAGATGTCCCCCTCTCCGCGGTGCTGTGATAATGAATTTATTACAAATTATACATCATACAGAAGCGGTTTTCAATAAGAATATTTTTCTATCAGAAAAAATTCTCGACTCAACGGCGGCGCTGTGCTATACTGGCGGTACTGAGAGAGGGGGAAGCGCCGTATGGAATATAACGGATATCTGATGGCCGGGGAGCAGGCAGCCGCGCAGATCCGGAAAAATCGGGTGATACCGCTGGACCGGACGCGAATGCCGCTGTATCTTGCGGCGGGCGGGGATTTTGAGACATGGCTGGTCAGCCGTGCCATTGACCGCCACCGTCCAAACTCCCGTATTTTGAAAAAAGTTCTTCGTCTGACAGACAGCAGTGACGCCGCCGCTGTCCTCCGTGCCCACGCCGCGGCAATCACGGATCATTATTGGATTAAGAGCGACGGCGAGCCGGAGCTTTCCTATGCACAGGTCCGCTTCAGCGAGGATACGTTTGCGGAGATTGCTTTAACGGGAAATTTTTCCAGTTATTCCCGGCAGTATCAAGCCGCTGAAATTGCGGCGGGGTCGCCGGAATTAACAAACACCGGCAGCTTTGAAAAATGCTGGCGGCTGGAAAACGGCAGCTGGTGGCTCTATAAAACCGGAAATCCGCTGGAACGATTTTCTGAATTGTTTATTGCCGCGCTGGGCAAACGGCTGGGGTTTGCGATGGCGGACTATTTCCCCAGCAGTCCGTATGTCAAGACCCGTGATTTTACCGGCGGAAAATACAATTTTGAACCTGCTGCGTCACTGGTGGGGGAGGAGGAGGATTACAGCTTTAACTACGACCGTCTGACAGCACTGAATCCGGCATTGGGAAAACAGTATCTGGATATTCTGTATCTGGACGCGCTCTGTTTCAACGTGGACCGCCACACGAAAAATTACGGCATCATGCGGGACCAAACCACCGGAAAAGTTCTCTGTATGGCGCCGAATTTTGATAATAATATTGCCCTGATTGCCAGGGGCTACGGCCCGGACGCCAAAAGCACAAACGGTTTTCTGATAAATCTTTTTCTGGAACTGCTTGAGGAAAAAAATTTGACCTACCATCCCCCAGTCCTTGACGAGAGGACAGTAACAGAACTGGTGGAAAATACGCTGCCGGAAGAAACAATCAACCGGACCTATACGGCGGAAATGGTGACAGAACGCTGGCAGCGGCTGAATAGAAACATAAAAGGAGCATAAAAAATGAGCGGAATGAAAGACAGGCTGCACACAGGAGAACTGTATCTGCCCGGTGACAAAGAGATCATGGAGGAGCAGACCAAACGGCTTGAGCGGCTCTATGAGTTCAATATGACCCGTCCGGCGGAGGGCGCGAAACGTGAGGCCATGCTGAAAGAGATGTTTGCAGAGATTGGTGTGGGATGCTATATAGAACCGCCTTTCCACTCTAATTTCGGCGGCGGTCATGTACATTTTGGGAAATATGTCTATGCGAACTTCAATCTGACGCTGGTGGACGATACCCATATTTATGTTGGGGATTATACGATGTTCGGCCCGAATGTGACCATTGCAACGGCAGGGCATCCCATTTTGCCGGAACTGCGCCAGAAAGGGTATCAGTATAATATGCCGGTCCGAATCGGCAAAAACTGCTGGCTTGGCGCAGGGGTCGTCATTGTACCCGGTATTACCATCGGCGATCATGTGGTCATCGGGGCCGGAAGTATCGTGACAAAAGACATTCCCTCCAATGTGGTGGCGGCAGGGAATCCGTGCCGGGTTCTGCGGGAAGTAAACGACCGTGATAAAGAGTATTACTTTAAGAACAGAAAAATTGACTATCAATCTCTATAAAC
>CAMWQV010000248.1 GCA_947176425.1 uncultured Clostridia bacterium | reverse complement strand
ATTATCACAGCTGTTCGGGGACTAGATGCTTTCAAGTGGAGCATTTATAATGAACTCCCTCGTGGATTCACCTTGCATTATGTTGATGATAGTATTGATGCGGGTGAGGTAGTCTCTGTAATTCAGACGCCAGTCTTTCCATCAGATGGACTGGAAACTTTGGCACGGAGACATTACGAAACTGAGATCTATCTTCTTTCTAATTTTGAGAGATACCTTAAACATCGTGTTAATCTATTTCATTCAATTTCAGCAAACAAGAGTATGTCCAGAATGAAATATGAAGAAGAACTGAAACTTGAACATAAGTTTGCTATTTATAAACAGATGTATTGCAAATAGGTGCAACAGTTATGAAAATAAAAGAAAGTTTAAAAAAGAAAATAGCAGATAAAACGTTGCTTATGGGTGTCTGTGGTCTTGGTTATGTAGGATTGCCTCTTGCAGTTGACAAAGCGAAGCATGGCTTTCGTACTATCGGTTTTGATGTTCAGCAGGAAAAGGTGGATAAGGTCAACACAGGAATAAATTATATTGGGGACGTAGTAGATGCGGATCTGCGGGAACTAGTGGAATCTGGTATGTTACAGGCTACTTCCGATTTTTCTTTCGTGAAAGATGTGGACTTTATTGCCATCTGTGTACCCACTCCGCTGGACGCACACCAGCAGCCAGATACCCGTTATATATGCGACTCCGCAGCCTCTATAGCCAAAAATTTAAGGCGTGGTATGGTTGTAGTGTTGGAATCCACCACTTATCCCAGCACCACTGAGGATCTGCTCCGTCCGATCCTGGAGGCAGGATCTGGCCTTACCTGCGGCGAGGACTTCTATTTAGGTTTTTCGCCAGAGCGGGTGGACCCTGGCAATTTGATTTACAAGACCAGCAATACTCCAAAGATAGTGGGGGCTATTGGACAAGATGCCGCAGAGGTGATTGGGGCGGTTTATTCCGCTATTCTTGACAGCAAAGTACATATTGTTTCCTCTCCTGCTGTGGCAGAGATGGAGAAAATCCTGGAAAATACTTATCGAAATGTCAACATTGGCCTAATTAACGAACTGGCTATGCTCTGCCATAAAATGAACATTGACATCTGGGAGGTTATTGATGCTGCCAAAACTAAGCCCTATGGATTCCAGGCGTTTTATCCCGGGCCCGGCATAGGAGGCCATTGTATTCCCCTAGATCCCTACTATCTGAGCTGGAAGGCACGGGAATATGGATTCCATACCTCTATGATTGAGAGTTCTATGATGATTAATGATCGAATGCCGGATTATATCGTGGGGCGGGCTGTCGAAATACTGAACCGGAAGAAAAAAGCATTGAACGGCGCTAAAGTACTGCTGTTAGGAGTGGCCTATAAGCAAGACATCAGTGATTATAGAGAGAGTCCTGCACTTCGAGTGCTGATAGAATTTCAGAGGAACGGTGCCGAGGTGGAGACGCTTCGAACGTATGATCTTATTATCATTACTACTGCTCACAGCTGCGTAGATTATGAGTTAGTAGCTACAGCCGGGATTCCAGTATTTGATTGCAAAAATGTAACCAAGTTAATTCAAAACAGGCAGAATATTGATATTTTATAAAATGAATGACAGAAGGTGCTTCTATGAACTATGCGCTGATTGGCTGCGGACGGATCGCTGTAAACCATATCAAAGCCGCAATAAATAATAACTTGCATATCGTTGCGGTATGTGATGTGAAGCCGGAAGCAATGGAAAATCTGCTTGCTCAATATCATTTAGAGAAGAATATGTCCATTCAGCGGTACACAGATTATAAAAAGATGCTGGAGGAAAAGAAACCACAATTAGTAGCCATCGCAACAGAGAGCGGTCTCCACGCTCAGATTGCCTTAGACTGCATTGACCAAGACGTGAACGTTATTATTGAGAAACCGATGGCTATGAGAATGGTGGATGCGGAGGAGATTATCCAACGGAGTAAAGCGCGGAATGTTAAGGTCTGCGCCTGCCACCAAAATCGCTTTAATAATGCGGTTCAGGAAACACGGTCAGCTCTGGAAACAGGGCGGTTCGGTAAGCTCTCTCACGGCTCTATCCATGTCCGCTGGAACCGAAATCGGAACTATTACACGCAAGCCCCCTGGCGAGGGACTTGGGCACAGGACGGCGGGTGCCTGATGAACCAGTGTATCCATGGAATTGATTTGCTGCGCTGGATGATGGGCGATGAGATTGAAGAGGTCTACGGTGTTACTAAGCGCCAGTTCCATGAATATCTGGAGTGTGAAGACGTCGGAATGGCGGTGGTCAAGTTCAAAAATGGGGCGATTGGCACCATTGAGGGAACGACAGAGGGGCTACCGCATATTGGCGTAAATACAACGTTCTTACATCCGAAAATCAAATTAGATTATTATTTTGCTCGGGATTATTCTGAAAGATCAGCTTGTTATGATGAATTAAAAAATTATGACTTTGTGAAATTTCTGGGAATTGTAGAATGGTCAAACGAAGGCCGGGAAATTTACCAGATTCCTGAGTCTATTATTGAAGAAAATCATGCCAGAAGATTTATTACTCAACCACAAAAAGAGTTTATTCATTGGGATACTGAGCATTATCCGGTTATGGGATTAGGCAGCATTATATTTGGTGCACTTCATTTTGCATTGTTTACAATGCCAAAACAAATATTTTTGGTGGGATGCGATTGCTCTGCTGATGGGCATTTCGATGGAAGCACAACTATTGACCATTCTAGTGTGCCCCTTTTCGTAGACTCTTGGAATTGGGTAAAGACATTTATTAAGCGTTATTACCCCAAAATTGAAGTGATATCGATTAATCCCATTGGATTGAATGGGGTTTTTAGAGACGTATATACCGAAAACTATCTAAATGCGCATCCGGAGATTGCTCGCTCAGAATGTGAAATTCTATCAGATTGTTATCCATATCTCAAGGAGGACTGAGGAATATGAAAATTTTAATGGTTGTCTATGATAATGATTCATATACAACACACTTCCCAATGGGACTAGCCTATTTGTCATCGGCTGCCAGAAATGCAGGGCATCAAGTATCGGTTTATCAGCAGGATATTTTCCATTGGCCAGACGAACATCTAACAAATTGGCTGGATGAACACGACTATGATGTCGTAGAGGTAAGTGTAATTGGCGGTTATTATCAGTATAAGAAGTTGCTTAATCTATCAAAAGCAATCAATGCATCAAAAAATCGCGGAAAATTCAAATATACAATAGGCGGTCACGGTCCTGCAGCTGATCCCAATTACTTTCTGCATAAGACAGGAGCGGATGTGGTTGGCATAGGTGAGGGTGAGATTACGTTTGTAGAATTAATGGATGCGTTTTTGGGAAAACGCTCTTTGGAATCTGTAAATGGAATTGCGTTTCTGGATGAAAGAGGAAAATATGTCCGGACGGCTCCAAGACAACTGATACAGAATATAGATACAGCTGATTTTTATGAAAACAAACATATTAATTCGGATTTGATTGCAGTTAATTTTACAGAATATTCGGACTACGAGATTCACATGAAATTATATGAGGCAAATATGCGTTTAATTAGAAGATATTTAGAGGTTCAGGCGGATGGCTATGAGAAAACCTGCAAGGATCTATATTATAAGAAAAACGCGGCATTTCGAGGCTTCAGGCAGACCTGAGGACATTGGATAAAAATAGTATGTAAACAGAGGCGCATATGAAAATCGCAGCAATTATACCAGCAAGAGCTGGATCAAAAGGAATCCCTAATAAAAATATCCGAATCATAGATGGACATCCGCTGATCTATTACGCTATTATGAACGCCCTTCGGTCAGAGCATATTACAGATATTATTGTAACAACGGATTCTTACGATGTACAGATTATATCTTGTCAATTAGGGGTAAGATGCCATTGGCGAGATAAACGACTCTGCGGAGATGAGGTAACATTGGACGCAGTGATTGCGGATGCTGTTCCTCGTGATGAAGTATGGGATTATATTGTTACAATGCAGCCCACATCTCCTACATTAAAGGTAACAACCCTTGACAGCGCCATAGCTTATGCGATAGAGAATGATTTGGATACGCTGATTTCCGCTGTCAATGCCCCGCATTTATCTTGGGTGGTGCAGGACGGCAAAAAAGTTCCGAATTATAGAGAACGACTGAACCGGCAGTATTTGCCGCCTTGTTATGTGGAAACAGGCGCTTTTATGATATCGAAGGCATCTGTCATTTCTCCCAAAACCCGTATTGGTAAAAAGGTGGATATTTTTGAGATTCCAGCAGATGAATCGCATGATATAGATACTTTTGAGGATTTGGCAAATGCAGCTGCAATACTGAATCCTCAGAAAGTTGCGATTTATGTGAATGGAAACAATCAGCGCGGCATAGGGCATATTTACAGGGCTTTGGAACTGGCAGATGAATTCTGGGGAAAACCTGATATCTATTATGACATCAATCAGACAGATGTTCGGCTTTTTGGAAATACTACACATAATTTGCGCCCGGTTGATGGTATTTCAGAACTGTTTGAGTTGTGCAAAGGCAATTCATATACTATACTTGAGAGTTGAAAGTTAGAACCACTAAGAAGCCAGAAAATCGCAGTGAACT
>CAMWQV010000247.1 GCA_947176425.1 uncultured Clostridia bacterium | reverse complement strand
CGATTTCCCCACACCGGGTCCGCCCTTCAGCACCAGCAGATCATAGTGCTTTTCCGGTTCGCAGAATGCTGGAAACAGATTCTGAAAACCCTGCCCGCTGTTTGCGCCCAGAAAAAAATGCGATGCCATATACATTCCTCCTGCTTATCAATTTATCTCTCCACAATATGCAGGGAATGCTGTGAATGTCAGTCAATATAAAATAAATGCCGGGAAAACCAGCCTGCGTTTTCTTTTCCGGCAGCCTGCGTCAGTCAGGTCCTGTTGTCCGCAAGCGCGGCATACTGCCAGTTAGTCCGCCAATATTGCTGAATGAACTGAAAGTTCTGATAAAGTTTCTGCCGCGATTCCGGAATAATACCGGTCAGCGTACCGTCTGCTACAAAGTAGCCTGTAGTCGTTACCACTGGGAATACTTCCATCAATCCACGGAGCACCTGTGTATATGCGGGACCTTTCCAGCCCAGCTGCTCGAAAACCAAACCCATCAAATAACAGGGGGAAATGCGGGGGCCTTCACCGGTCATGTCATGTCCTAAAATCTCTTTGGCCGCATCGTTGGCCCAGATCAGATAGCGTGTGCAGTAATGCGTGAAAAAGCCGTCTTCTGTGGCGGGGTCTATATTGATCCCCATTTCATCATAGAAAACCGCGCTGTCCCCCATCCAGGGCAGATGGTCGCCAAAAGTCACCAGTACAACAGGAGAGGGATCCGTGCGAAGCTGGCCGATGAATTTCAGCAGTTCTGCATCGGAGTCTGTTATAGCCGACATGTAGTTATTCATTGCATTTTTACATGCGTCGCTGTATGCGCCTGTCAGATACTTGATACTGCCGCTATAGCTGTTTGTGTTATACGGCCCGTGACTTTGGACATTTAAAACAAATGAAAAATAGGGCCTTCCGGATGCTTTGCTGCGGGTAAAATCTTTATAGACCTCCGGGTACAAAACCGAATCCTCCGGCAGCCCGGCGTTGGTCAGATGCTCGTAATCATCCTCATAAAAGCGGTAGCGTTCAAAGCCAAGATAGCCGTTAACGTTCTGCCTGTTGTAAAACCATTGATAGTATGGATGGCTGCCCTCTACAGTATAACCCTGGCTGCGCAGGTACCAAAGATAGGAATTTGTATTTGTCCGAAAGTTTTTCAGTTTGTAGTTGCCTGTCAGGAAACAGCGTTCCGTGTCAATTGTACCGCCGCCGAATATGTTGGTCACTAAATCACCGGTGTAGCTCTCTGCTTCCAGTTGGTGATAGAGCTGATACGCGTCTGTGTCCAGTCCCTCTACACCGTATTGTGAAAAATCCGCGTATGCTTCCCGCATAACGGCAATAATATTGATCCGCCGGTCGGATGGGATATCCTCATCTGTATACTGGTTAAGGATTGCCTGCGCTGAATCAGGGCTGTAGCCATCCGGCGGCGTCTCTATAAAATCTGAGATGCTGTGAAAAAACGGATACAGAAATCCATGCGAGATATAGTTCTCGCTGGGATTCCAGCGGTTGAGAGTGACATAATTCTTCACGCCGTCATAAATATTTTTGTCAAGATATACTGGTCCCAAACACACCGAAACCGCTGCTGCTGCCGCTGTTATAAACAAACGGAGCGCACGATTTCCGGATTTTCCAGGCGCCAGCAGCCACAGCAGTGCAGTACCCAGAACGAGGCAGAATACAACTATGAGAATTTTCTTATCAACAAACAGGCTGTAATGTCCTGCGCCCGCCATATTGCTGGCTTCCCGCAGATTGAGCAGGTCCTCAAAATACACCGGGTCACTGCGGAATTGGATTTTGTAGTAATTTCCCAAGCTGAGTCCCAGAAACAGTACGCCCGACAGAAAAAAGGAGACCCACGTCCGGCCTGTCATTCCGTAAAACACCAACGCAAGCAGCACGACCGGCACCGTGTTGAATACCGCAGTTTCCCAATGGGTTATGTACTCCAGCAATACGTCTTTGGGATACGGGCCGATGGCCAGAACCAACAGCGCCAGCCCCATACAAATACCGGCACATAACAGCAGCAGCGGCCGGTAGACACTGTATACAGCCTTTTTCCACCTGGGCCAGTTCAGATCAGCATCCCGGTGGAGCAGAAAGAATTCTGATAAAAAACCTCTCACAGTACTATCTCCTTATTTGCTGTGCGCCAGAAGATTGACTAAGGCTTCGCCGGTAATGCGTTCCGTTATGTTGTAGCGGCCCAGCATCCGCAGTGTGCTGCGGTCACCAATTTTCACTTTATTGCTGTGTTCATCAATCGTCAGTGTTACAGCAATTCCTGCTTCTTCCAACAAATGATCCAGTTCCGTTGAGTAGTAGCCGAACGGGTAGGCCAACGCACACAATTCTGTAGCAACACGTCCTTCCCGGCGCTGCTGAAATTGGCGCACATCCTCCAGGACCACCTGCCGGTACTCCTCCTCAGACTCTCCCTGCAAGGGAAGCATTCCGTCACGTCCGCTGTAACCGTAGCTCTCCAGCTGGTGCATATCCAACGTGTGGGATTGTAAATCCAGTACGCCTTTCTCTACCCAGGACGCCGCCGCCTCGTAAGCAAACCGGGTCAGCCAAAACGGCTCCCCAGAATGGACATAGTATTCCTCCCCCTCGTTGATCCCAATAACAAAGACTGTGGCACACATCCCCAGCTCCTCTAAAATGGGGGCGGCAGTCTCAAGATTGCTGGTGTAGCCGTCATCCATCGTGATTAGTATGGGGCTGCTTGGCAGCGGCGTGCCGTGATCGGCATACTCGATCAGCTGCTGTACCGTTATAGTATGATAGCCTGCATCACGAAGGGCGGTCATTTGCTCACGGAATCGCCCGGCTGACACGACCGTATCAGCTGTGACTTTATCTGCAAAATGGTGGTACATCAATATAGGAACATTGATCCCCTCATGGCTTTTTATGCAGGCATATGATCCGCATACCAGCAATACTGCTAAAACCAATACAGCCGCCGCAATTCGTGATTTCACCATTATTAACTCCTTTGCACGCGTATTTTCGTATATGCGCGAGTTGAGGCAGTGCAGTTAAGTATCAAGAAAGTGTACTTTTTTGCAGGGGTTTTTTGTACAAAATAAATTTTTCGTACGGTTGAAAAGACAGGGAGTTTATGCTATGATGCCTAAGTACGGGAATGAGACGTGCTTTGACAAGAAAGTACACATTTCTGTAAACTTGTCCTGCTTACGACAGCTTGGCCTTTTCGTAAATCTCTGTTCGGTAACGGAACGTAGACAGCGGCATACCGCACTCTTTCGCCGCGGCAGTACCGGTGATTATTCCGGCTTTCCAACGTTGATAGACATCAAGGTAATTTTCCGGGAGCGGTCTGGGCGGCCGGCCGAAGCGAACGCCCCGGGCTTTTGCCGCCGCGATGCCTTCCGCCTGCCGCTGGCGGATGTTGATACGCTCATTTTCCGCCACAAAAGACAGCACTTGCAGGACGATATCGCTGAGGAAAGTCCCCATCAGGTCCTTGCCCCGGCGGGTGTCCAAAAGCGGCATATCCAGCACCACAATATCGATTTTTTTCTCTTTGGTAAGAAACCTCCACTGATTTTGAATTTCCTCATAATTGCGCCCCAGCCGGTCGATGCTCTTGATATAGAGCAAATCGTCCGGCTTGAGTTTTTTCACCAGTTTTTTGTACTGGGGCCGGTTAAAATCTTTTCCGGACTGCTTGTCCATAAAAATGTTTTGTTCCGGAATAGATCTTTCCCGCAGGGCAGTCAACTGCCGCTCCTCGTTCTGCTCACGGGTACTGACCCGTATATAGCCGTATGTATTTTTTGAAATGATGATCGCAACCTCCCTTTTGATTTTTCTTTATAAAGGCACCAAAATAGACATATGCTGTCCTTTATAATAGGAGAAAACAGTTGAAAAAGGTAGTATGTTGATGTAAAATGGACTATCCTATAACAAAAAATACGGAGAATAAACAACTAATTTTAGAGGAACTGCGCTTTCTGAAATTACCAAAAAAATTTTGGGACAAGCGGTTTCTGGAAAAAACAAGGCAATTTGGAAAAATACTCTTGCAAAGCGCGGCGCTTCATCTTATAATATAAAGTGTCAACAAAGCAGAAGCAGGATCGAAAGAATAATCAACAGGAGGAAATGAACCAAGTGGGTAAAAAATTTGTGTACCTCTTTTCAGAGGGCAACGGCTCCATGCGCGAGCTGCTGGGCGGTAAAGGTGCGAACCTGGCGGAAATGACCAACCTGGGAATGCCTGTGCCCCAAGGTTTCACCATTACCACAGAAGCTTGTACGCAGTATTATGAGGACGGTCGTACCATTAACGCCGAGATCCAGGATGAGATCATGGTGTATATGCGGAAACTTGAGGAGATGAGCGGCAAAAAGTTCGGTGATCTCAATAATCCTCTGCTCGTGTCCGTTCGTTCCGGCGCACGCGCTTCCATGCCTGGTATGATGGATACCATTCTCAACCTCGGCCTGAATGACCAGGTTGTGGAAGCCTTCGCGAAAAAAACCAGAAACCCCCGCTTTGCTTACGACTCTTACCGCCGGTTTATTCAAATGTATTCCGACGTCGTTATGGAAGTCGGCAAAAAATATTTTGAAGAACTGATTGACGA
>CAMWQV010000246.1 GCA_947176425.1 uncultured Clostridia bacterium | reverse complement strand
CCCCCAGCTGGCCGCGCTCAAACTCTGTGGAACCTGTGTTAACATCCGTGCGCACGTTGTTCATACGGGCCAGGATTGTCCAAATCATGCCGCGGCTGGTGGTCAGATTCGGCGCAAACACCGTGTCGGACGTGCCGCTCATCAGATAATGCTTCCACACATAGTTGACATTATTATAGAACCAATCTGTAGACCGTACATCCGTAAAGGGCATGGGGGAGGGGTTCAGCACGATGCCGGAGATGCCAGGCGTACCCAGCCCAGTAAAGACCTGGTTCGCGGGATCGTCTGCATCGTTCGTGCTGCTGCCGGTATCGTTCGTCTTGTCCTCAATCTTCACAAACTCCGCCTCTACCGTCACACGGGAAGAAGGCATCGTGAATGTGCAGGTATCATCGTCCGAGTAGCGCAGGGAAATCTCACGGCCGCGGGCATCGGTAACGGTCAGGCTGTCCAATCTGTACCCCTTGTCAGGATGGATTGACAGAGATACACGGTCGCCGCGTTCCGCATGACGCGTGTTGGGAATCACGTCCCCGTTGTCTGTGCCGGGGATGGAAATGTAATAGGTCTTACTGTCATCATCGTCTTTCATAGCGGGAATTGTTACACGCACAGCCTTGTCATCTTCACCAATCCATACATAGTCAAGATCTTTGTAGCTTGCAACAGAATCATCTTTATTTACTACAGGTTCCATATTCGAGTAATAGTAAAGCGTGCCATTTTTATAGTTACTGCTATGGAAGAAGATTTCCTCAAGCAGTTCAATCAGCTGTCTAAAGGAAACTCTGTCGGTCGTTACAGAAACCTTCAAAATTGTATTATCATTATTATCCCTAACTGTATCAACTGTAATAGTAGAATTACCAACAATATCCTCATCTTTAACAATGTCCATAACATCCTCAACGAAAGGACGAATGACGATTTCCATTGTATCAGTTGCTGTTTCATAAGTATCATCCCCGGCCTTTGTAGCGGTGACAGTCACAATACCGATTTTCTCAGGATGAAGGATATTATTTCCATTGATTTCAGCTCTGCCGGTGTTATTGGTCACGGTCCAAGTTACACCGTCAAGATTAGCTTTCAAGGGCAGCGTATCATCAAGGGTCACATTGTCATCACTGATAATTTCCAAATTCTGCTTAATCTTGCTCACAGTGATTGTCACAGAATCAGAATCAGCGTCAAAAGCGTCTGTAGCCTCTTTAGAAGCGGTAACAGTCACGGTACCTTCTTTCTTAGTGGTTAAGGTAACGCGGTTTCCAGTAGAAGCGCTAAGTTCAGCAACATCAGGGTCATCAACCGTCCATGTAATAGTGCGGGTATCGTTAGCCGCGCCGCCGGAAGCGGTCAGATTCACAGTATCGCGAACATTGACATCCGTGTTATCCGCACGAACGATCAAATTAGAATCTGTTTTGGTAATGGTGATCCTAGCAGTCGCGGCAGCTGCCTCATATGTACCGTCAGCAGCTTTTTCAGCGGTGACAGTCACAGCACCGTCTTTCAAAGCGGTGAGGGTAACAGTATTGCCGGTAGCTTCGCTGAGTACAGCAAGGCTTGTATCACTGACGGACCAATTTACAGTACGGGTATCGCCAGCCGCGCCGCCGGAAGCAACCAAATCTACTGTATCGCCGACATGGATTTCAGCAGCGGCAGGAGTGACAGTTAAACCGGAATTAGCCGCATTTACAGTAATAGTTATTGTATTAGAAACATCCGCATAGATATCATCGCCAGGTTTTGCAGCGGTAACGGTCACAGTACCGGCGGATACGCCAGTCAGCACACCATTGTTAATCGTAGCGATAGACGAATCGTTTACCGTCCAGATGACCGGATTATTTGTCGTGCCGCCGGAAGCAGCCAGCGTCAGCGTTTCGCCCACAGTGACGGAATTACCGCCGGAGATTGTCAGCGCGGCCTGAGCTTCCTTATTGCGGACTTCAATCGTAACCTTTACAGGGACTGCTACATAGTTTGCTGAAGTGCCGCTGATGGTCACTTCAGCTTTGCTGCCTTCTGCGGCAGTGCTGTTCAAAGTAAAGCTCAAAGAATTGTCAGCGCTGTTAAATTCAGGAGCAGCAGAAAAGATCCCGCTGTTTGTGGTATCAACAGAAGCATTGGAGAAATCAGCGTTGGGCAGTTCTGTCAGCGCGATGGCCTGGGCGTCTGTAGTGACGCGGGCTGTTTTAGTACCCAAATCAACAGGGGTCGCGGAATCTGCTTTCTGAATGACAAATGTTGTGTTGGCAGTATCGGTATAGTTGCCCTTGCCGGTTACAGTTATGGTTGCAGTTCCAGCATTCGTGTTGTTGGTATAGGCAACATCGTAATCATTCGCAGTCAGAGCTGTACCATCGAGAGTTACTGTTACAGCAGGGGTTTTTGCACTGTTATCAAATACATAAGTACCATCCGCAACAACTACGGTTGCAGTATTCAGGGACTTGGGATTGACTGTCACAGGCACGGAACCAGTATGGATATAAGTTTTGCTGCCGCTGGAAGTAGAATAGGTGAATACAGCAACACCAGCATTATATGTACCGGCAGACGGCATTGCAGTACCATTCTGCCATGTCCATGTGCCAGTCAGCGTACCGCCGTTTTTGTTCAGCACAGAACCAGCATTCGTTAAAGTGGACGCGCTCAGGGGATTGCCGTATACAATCGGGCCAGCGGTCAGATTGATAGAAGCTGGGTCAACTTCAGACGCCTGATTAGCTACTGCCTTTTCATAAGAAACAGCAGACAGGTCAGGATAGTTATATTCCGTATCCTTAACATGGGCAGTATCAGTAGGACGGTCATTTTCTGCAAGCTCAGTGCTTCCAATTAAGAAATAGTCGTGTAAAATAGTATCTGGCTTATTACCTTCACCTTCATAGATAGGGTCATCATAGGTAACATCAACCATATACCAGCCTTCACCGATTTGAACATAGTTCCACATATGGTTTTTACTGCTGACCAATACACAGGGAACTCCCAATTCTTCGCAGATGAGCTTAAAGGAACGGGAATAGCCTTCGCAGACAGGTTTCAGATTCTCATCGATATTCAGGGCGCTGACAGGTGTCCATGGGGTAGAATCAGCAGCTGAATAATTGGGGTTATAACCGGGACGGCCCACCCCGCCGGCAGGGATATTATATTCGTTGTTATCCACCAGCCAGTCATGAACATAACGCAGCTGGTCCACCACATTATTGCTCTCTGCTTTAGCTGCATTAGCAATAGTAGTGACAGCCGCTTTCACAGCTGCAATATCTTGGCTCAGATTACGGTGATTGGGTGTCCAGCTATACGCAAGATTAGGGGTGAAAGAAATACCAAGTGTGTATAGTCCATTAGAAGATATAGTATTAGTAAGCTGATTGTTTCTATCCATTATATAAGTTCTTGTTGTACCAAGAGGCTTGTTTGCCAACCAGAACAATTCAGGATAATCACGGAGCAGAACATTAAGAACTTTCTGGTTTGATACAGCGCTAAAGATAGTTGAAAGCTCTTGCTCTGCCGCCTCATATCCGCCATATGTAACTTGGGTTTTGATAGGGATATAGACGGTCTGACCTAACGCAAGCTGGTTAATGCCGCTATGCAGAGCATCATATACAACCATCACTTCGTCAGATAGTTTGTTGCCGTAATAACCACGTTCGGGGTCGCCTTCCGCCGCCAAAGCGGTAGTTGGCAGCAGCGTCAGCACCATACAGAACGCGAGCAGGGCTGACAGCAATTTTTTTCGCATAAGGTCCTTCCTCCTTAAAAAATAAAGTATCAAGAGAGATATTGTATTATACAGCGGTCCGCGCAGAAAAACAAGCGCAAACCTGACCGAAAATCGAACCTCCTTCCCCAGCAGATCGATACTATTATACCAGCCGCCGTAAATTTCCGCAAGTGGATAATCTTTCATTTCTGTTACAAATAAGAAAGCGGCGGCCGGAAAAACATACCAGCCGCCGGAGGAATTAGGTCATCGTTCGTAAGGGGAGAGTTCAAAGCGGATAAAGAAGCCCTGATCGTGGTCACAGACGGGACATTTATTGGGGGCTTTGGTGCCGGTAAAGGTATGGCCGCAGTTGAGGCACATCCAGCCGGTCTCCACGTCGCTGACGAACAGTTTATTGTCGCGGAGGAGTTTGGCGAAGCGTTCAAAGCGGTCGGCGTGGACTTTTTCGATCTGGGCGATCTGCTTAAAATGCCGCGCGATTTCGGTAAAGCCTTCCTCCTGTGCTTTTTCAGCGAAAGCGGGATAGACATCGCCGAATTCGTCCAACTCATGCTGGCGGGCGAGTTCCAGGAGCTGAAGGGGCTGCTGGGTAACATCAATGGGGTAGTTAGCGGTAATGGTAATGTTGTCGCAGCCGCCTTTGACCAAATGGTTGTAAAAAATCTCGGCGTGTTCTTTCTCCTGACCGGCGGTATAGAGAAAGATCTCCTGAAGCAGCTGCAATTTATTCTGGCAGCACAGTTCGGCGGCAAACGTATACCGGTTGCGGGCCTGGCTTTCCCCGGCGAAAGCGCGGAGGAGGTTTTCTCTGGTAACACTGTCTTTCAGTTACATAAAAGAGGTCTCCTTTCTTCTTGGACGGATACAGCTATAT
>CAMWQV010000245.1 GCA_947176425.1 uncultured Clostridia bacterium | reverse complement strand
GTACCTGGCCGGTAATATATCCCGCGCCGTCCCCGGCAAGGAAAACAACGGCCTGGGCAATATCCTCCGCCGTGCCCATTTTCCCCATAGGGATCGTGTCCAAAACCGCGGCACGGGCTTTTTCAGGCATGGCGGCGGTCATATCTGTCGCAATAAATCCCGGCGCCACAGCGTTGACCGTAATATTCCGGCCTGCCAATTCCTTTGCGGCGGATTTGGTCATACCGATCACGCCTGCTTTACTGGCGGCATAATTGACCTGTCCGGCATTGCCCCGCAGCCCGACAACGGAACTGAGATTGATAATCCGTCCCCAGCGCTGTTTCAGCATCTGCCTGGAAACTGCTTTCATACACAGGAACGTTCCCTTCAAATTAGCGGCAAGCACTTGGTCGAAGTCCGTTTCTTTCATGCTCATCAGCAGGCTGTCCCGTGTGATGCCCGCGTTATTGACCAGAATATCAATCCGTCCAAAGGCGGTCATAGCGGTCTCCATCAATGCGGAGACCTGTTCCGCGTCCGATACGTCGCATTTTACGGCCAGCGCATCTGCGCCCAGTTCTTTGCAGGCCGCCGCCGTCTCTTTTGCCGCGGTTTCGCTTCCGGAGTAGCAAAGTGTTACGTTCGCACCGTTCCGCGCCAGCTCCAGGCAGACCGCACGGCCGATTCCGCGCCCGCCGCCGGTGACAACAGCGCATTTCCCCTGTAAACTCATACATTTTTCTCCTTTTCCAACGCCGCCAGCCAGTCCCGCAGACCTTCCGCATCCGGCACGGTCTCCACCGCACAGACCGGCAGTTCCGGTACGGTCTTGCGGACAAATCCGCTGAGTGTCTTTCCCGGTCCGATCTCAATGACCGCATCCACTCCCAAATCACGCATGGCACGGATACTGTCTTCCATATAGACACTGCTCTGTACCTGCCGCACCAGCAGTTCCTGTACGGCTATTCCGTCAGTATTGCATCCGCCCAGGCAGTTAAAAATGACGGGAATAGAGGGTTTGCAGAATGAAACAGTCTGAAAATACTGTTCCAGTTCTTTTCCGGCAGACGCCATCAGCGGCGTATGAAAGGGACCGCTGACCTTCAGCGGCCTGCACCGTTTTGCGCCCTTTTCCTTTGCCAGAACCGCTGCCCGTTCCACCGCTTCCCGCTCGCCGCCGATGACCAGCTGGCCGGGACAGTTATAGTTTGCAATGACCACGATGCCCGATTCGGAAGCCTCCGCACAGGCGGCCTCCAAAGAAGCACGGTCCAGGCCCAATATGGCAATCATCGCGCTCTCGATTCCCTGCGCCGCCCGTTCCATAGCGTGTCCGCGAAATGCGGCGGTACGGATTGCGGTCTGCGCATCAAACACACCCGCCGCGTGCAGGGCGGAATATTCTCCCAGGCTCAGTCCCGCCGCCGCGGACGGAATGATATTTTGTTCCCGCAGCACGGCGGTCAGTCCGGCGGCGAACGCCACCATACAGGGCTGGGTATATTGGGTCTGATTAAGAAGATTCCGGCTGTCTGTAAAACAGATCTCTTTTAAGTCAAAATCCACCTCCGCACTGTCCAGAACCGCCCGAAAGGCGGGGTATGCTTCGTATAAATCCGCCCCCATGCCGGGATGCTGGCTGCCCTGTCCGGCGTACAGAAAGCCCAGCTTCATTGGGCATCCCTCCATTCCCTCATGATTTGATCGATTTGTTCTTTTACTGTAGATATACAGCTGATATCTCCTGCGTTTGCGCCGCAGAAAAACAGGCCGTTTTCCCAGTCCCCGCGCACCGCTGCAATCAGTGCGTCAGAGATGCAATAAGGCGATTTCCGCGGATCACAGGGAATCAAACATTTCCGGCAGCGGACAGGCCGTACCTGCGCACCCTCTCTGATCCGGCGGATCAGCGGACTGACCAGCGCACGTCCGGGCATTCCGACAGGGCTTTGTACAATAGTGATATCGTCTGCGCCTGCGTTTATCAGAGCCTGCTTATATTCTGGACTGGCGTCGCACTCTTCTGTCGCGATAAACCGGGTGGCAAACTGCGCTCCGGCAGCGCCCTCCCGCATATAACGGGCCATTTCAGCGCCGTCTTTCACGCCTCCGGCGACAAAAACCGGGATATCCCGTCCATATTTTTTCCGGAAAGGCTCGATTGCTTCCAGAACCTCCGCCAGCAGTTCGCTGAGCGGACGCGGCTGTCCCTGCTGGGCCTGCCGGGCTTCCTCCGGCGTAAAGCCGAGATGTCCCCCGGCAAGAGGCCCCTCCAGCACGATAAAATCCGGGACCCGTCCGCCGCGCTTCTCCCACAGACGGCACAGCAGCGCCGCGGCCCGTCCGCTGCTGACGACCGGAGCAAGAGCGGCATCGTTTTCCGGGACTTGGGCCGCAAGCTCCGGCAGGTCCTTCGGCAAGCCCGCGCCGCATACAATAGCGTCTGCGCCCGCACGCAGGGCAGTCAAAACGTTTTCAGCGTACTGACGCCCGGCGGTCATAACGTTGACTGCTACCAATCCCGCGCCGTCCGCCTGTTCTTTTGCACAGCGTATCTGCCGTTCCAAAGCACGGGTATTTGCCATGGTGGGGTCCTTATGAAAATCAGGTTCCTTATAGCCGCACATGGCAGAGGAAATCGTCCCCATGCCTCCGCAGGCGGCGACTGCTCCCGCCAGACGGTCCAGACTGACGCCGATCCCCATGCCGCCCTGTAAAACAGGTACCGGGAGGGATTTTTCACGCAGTATTACCGCCATTGTTTATCAGCCGCCTCCAGAACGGCAAGTCCCTGTTCCCAGAGTTCCGCCAGAATTTCCCGGACCGGACGGATTTCTTGCAGCATCCCGGCCACTTGTCCGCACATGACGCTGCCGGTATCCACATCGCCTTCCAGCACCGCACGGCGCAGGCCGCCCAGCGTCACCTTTTCCAGTTCTTCCAATGTCGCGCCCCGCTTTTCCAGGGCCAGGTACTCCCGCGCCATTTTGTTTTTCAATACCCGTACCGGGCCGCCGATAGACCGTCCGGTGACGGCGGTATCAGAGTCCTTCGCCCGCAGAAGAGCCTGTTTATAGTTGTCGTGAATAGGGCATTCCTCACTGACCAGCAGGCAGGTTCCCACCTGTACGCCGCAGGCCCCCAGTGCCAGAGCCGCTGCCATCTGCCGTCCGCTGGCGATGCCTCCGGCGGCGATGACCGGGAGATTTACCGCGTCCGCCACCTGCGGAACCAGCGCCATTGTTGTCATCTCTCCCACATGACCGCCGGATTCCGTTCCCTCGGCGATAATAGCATCAACACCTGCCCGTTCCAGACGCTTGGCCAGTACAGACGCGGCCACTACAGGGATGACCTTGATTCCGGCCTCTTTCCATGCGCTGATGTACGGGCCGGGATTCCCCGCGCCGGTCGTGACCACAGGCACCCGTTCCTCGGTAATCACCTGCGCCAGTTCTCCGGCAATCGGATTCATCAGCATTAAATTCACTCCGAAAGGCTGGCTTGTCCGCTCCCGGCAGATTTGAATCTGTTCCCGCAGCTGATCAGGCGTGCGCATCCCGCCGGAGGCAATCACACCCAATGCGCCTGCTTCGGAACAGGCCGCGGCAAAGGCGCCATCGGCAATATTCGCCATGCCGCCCTGTATAATAGGGAGTTTGATTCCCAGCAGTTCGTTTAGTTTTTTCATAGCATCCTCCATTACGCAATCTCAACCAGTGCGCCGCCCCAGGTCAATCCGCCGCCAAAGCCGACCAGCAGCACTTTGTCCCCGCCGGACAGACGCCCGGACTCCTCCAGTTCGCTGAGTACGATAGGAATGCTGGCGGCGGAGGTGTTGCCGAAACGCTCAATGTTTTTGCAGTATTTTTCCGGCGGTATCCGATACTTTTTTGCAGCCAGATCAATAATGCGGGCATTGGCCTGATGGAACACAAAAAAATCCACCTCTCCGGCTGTCAGCCCCTGCCGCTCCAGAACCCGGTCAATGCACCAGGGGACTGCCTCCAGCGCGAATTTGAACACGCGCTGTCCCTCCATCGTCAGATATCCGTCTTTGAGAGGACAGCGCAGCAGTTCGTTGTTTCCAGCACAGCCAAGCGCCGCCCCAACAGAAGGCCATTCTGCCCGCCATTCTACGACCGCTGCTCCGGCGCCGTCTCCAAAGAGAATACAGGTGCTTCGGTCAGACCAGTCCAGCACCCGGCTGAACAGATCCGCGCCAATTACCAACCCAAACTTTTTTGGGGAAGCGGCAAGCAGGCATTCGGCCGTATGCAGGGCAAAAAGAAAACCGGTGCAGGCGGCGTTGAGATCAAAACAGACCGTATCGCAGGACAGCCCCAGGGCTTTTTGCAGAGTGCAGGCCGCGCTGGGGATGAGAGTATCCGGGGTCATGGTGGCGACAATGCACACCCCGATCTGTTCCGGCAAAATACCGGCGCGTTCCAGAGCGTTTTGCGCGGCGGCGGCGCAGAGACCGCTATGGGATTCTGCCGTACAAATACGCCTCTCCCGGATACCGGTACGGCTGACGATCCACTCGTCGCTGGTATCTACCGTCTGCGCCAATTCGTCATTTGTGAGAATCCGTTCCGGCAGGCTGCGGCCCGTACCTCTTATTTTTATGCCGTTCATGGGTCC
>CAMWQV010000244.1 GCA_947176425.1 uncultured Clostridia bacterium | reverse complement strand
CACAACATACTCCAATATGGACGCGCTGCCGTCTTTAAGCCCAAAGGCCGGACCTGACCAGAACCTTGTAAAACGGGCGGAAGCGTGGGGGCATCCCGCTGTTGCCATTACCGACCACGGGGTAGTGCACGGGTTTCCGGAGGCTTGGCACTCCGCTAAGAATATCAAACTGCTGTATGGTATGGAAGGCTATTATGTCAACAATCTGGACGACAGGCTTGCAGTGCATGGGGACAAGGATTTTCTCTTTACAGATGAATTTGTCGCTTTTGATATTGAAACGACAGGACTGCATGTAAAGCGGGATGCCATTACAGAGATTGGCGCAGTTGTGATAAAGGATGGAAAAGAAGGGGAACATTTCCGGACATTTGTCGATCCCGGACGCCATTTGACGCCGGAGATTATCGCCAAGACCGGCATCACAGATGCCATGCTGGAGGGCGCGCCGAAACCGAAAGAGGCACTGGAAGCTTTTTTGCAGTTCGCGGGAGACCGTCCCCTTGCTGCGCATAATGCGGAATTTGATATCGGCTTTATTCGGGAAAGCTGCCATAAAGAAGGGCTGGCGTTTGAACCAACTTATATCGACACGCTCATTCTGGCGCAGAACCTGCTGCCGCAGCTGAATAAACACAAATTGGACACTGTAGCGGATTATCTGAGGCTGCCGCCCTTTCAGCACCATCGGGCAGAGGATGACGCCGCCACATGCGGGCTGTTTCTGCCGTTCTTTTTCCAAAAGCTGAAAGAAGAATGGGGGATTCATTCGATTCAGGAGATCAATCCTGTCATGCCCCAGCTGCGCAGAAAGGGAACTGCCAACAGAAAACCGCATCATATTATCCTGCTGGCGAAAAATAAGACAGGTTTGAAAAATTTGTACCAGCTGGTCTCCCTGTCGAACCTGAAGTATTTTAAGCGTTTTCCGATTATTCCAAAAGATGAATTAATCGCCCACCGGGAAGGCTTGATTGTTGGCGCGGCCTGCGAAGCGGGAGAAGTCTTTCAGGCGGTTTTGAACTATAAGGACTGGACGGAATTAAAACGGATCGCGGATTTTTACGATTATCTCGAGATACAGCCGTTATGCAATAACACGTTCCATATCCGCGAGGGCCGCGTAAAGGATGAGGAAGAACTGCGGGAACTGAACCGGACAGTCGTGCGGCTGGGTGAGGAATTGGGAAAACCCGTCTGCGCTACGGGAGACGTGCATTTCATGGACCCGGAAGACGAGATTTACCGGCATATCCTGCTGGATTCCAAAAAATTCGCTGACTGTGACCAGCCGCTTCCGATCTATTTCCGCACCACGGACGAGATGCTGGAGGAATTTAGTTATCTGGGTGAGGAAAAGGCGATGGAAGTCGTGGTGGCGAATACCAGAGCGGTGGCGGATATGGTGGAGACGTTCGACCTGCTGCCAAAGGGAAAGCTGTTCCCGCCGAGACTGGAAAATTCGGAGCAGGAACTGAACCAGCTGGTATGGGACAAGGTAAAAGAGCTGTATGGGGAAAACCCGCCGCAGCTGATTGTGGACAGGCTGAATGTGGAGCTGGGCGGCATCTTGGGGAAATATGATGTGGTGTATATGTCGGCACAGAAGCTGGTGCAGAGGTCTCTGGAAAACGGCTATCTGGTCGGATCCCGCGGCTCCGTGGGTTCGTCGCTGGCGGCGTATATGTCCGGCATCACCGAGGTAAACGCGCTGCCGCCTCATTACAGATGTCCTAACTGCAAGAACAGCGAGTTTATTACAGACGGGTCTTTTGGCTGCGGCGCGGATATGCCGGATAAAGATTGCCCGGTGTGCGGGACGAAGTATGTGAAGGATGGCTTTGATATCCCCTTTGAGACGTTCCTGGGATTCGGCGGCGGAAAAGTGCCGGATATCGACCTGAATTTCTCCGGAGAATATCAGTCCCGCGCCCACCGCCACGCAATCGAGATGTTTGGAGAGACACAGGTGTTTCGGGCGGGAACAATCGGCACTGTGGCGGAAAAGACCGCGTTCGGCTATGTAAAAAAATATCTGCAAGCCAGAGGATTGAATCCCGGCCACGCGGAGGAAAGCCGTCTCGCCCTGGGATGCGTGGGCGTCAAGCGGACAACCGGACAGCATCCGGGCGGTCTGGTCGTTGTGCCGGACGATCTGGATGTGGAGGATTTCTGCCCGGTCCAGCACCCGGCGGACGCCGCTGACAGCGATATTATCACAACTCACTTTGACTATCACTGCATGGAGGACAACCTGCTCAAGCTGGATATGCTGGGGCACGATGACCCGTCCATGGTGCGTATGATGGAGGACTTGACAGGGGTAAATGCACGGGCGATCCCGCTGGATGATGAAGATACGATGAGCCTTTTTACAACGAGTAAGGCTTTGGGATTTGAGAACGATGAGATTTTGGGACCTACCGGCGCGGTAGCGATTCCGGAGTTTAATACAAAGTTTACGCGGCAGATGTTGATCGATACCCAGCCAGAGGATTTCAACACGCTTGTACGGCTGTCCGGCTTCTCACACGGCACAGATGTGTGGCTGGGAAACGCGAGAGAATTGATTGTAAACGGAACCGCGTCTGTTACAGAAACCGTGGGGTGCCGTGACGATATCATGCTTTATTTGATCTCCAAAGGACTGGACCCGAAAATGAGCTTTAAGATTATGGAGTCTGTGCGGAAAGGGAAGGTCAAGGCAGGCGGCTTTGAAGAAGGCTGGGAGGCGGCGATGCGGGAGCATGAGGTGCCGGATTGGTATATCCAATCTCTGGCAAAGATCGGGTATCTGTTCCCCAAAGCCCATGCGGTGGCCTATGTTATGATGGCGTTCAGAATCGCCTGGTTCAAGGTCCATAAACCGCTGGCCTTTTACGCCGCTTTTTTCTCGATTCGGGCAAAAGCATTTGACGCGGAGTATTGCTGCGCAGGACTGGACGCTGTGAAAAAAAAGCTGCTGGCGATCTGGAATAATAAAGACGCCGCGGCTGTGGAACAGGACCTGGCTGTGACGCTGGAGGTCTGCTATGAGTTCTATTTGCGGGGGTTCCGGTTTGAAACAATCAATATCTATGAGTCGGATGCAACAAATTTTGTGATAAAAGGCAACGCGCTGATTCCTCCGTTTACCGCGGTGCGCGGACTGGGGGAAACGGCTGCTGTCGATACGGTGGCGCGCAGAGCCGGGAAAGAGTTCGTTTCCGTGGAAGAATTTGCGATGTGCTGCAATAAGCTGTCCAAAGCCCACATCGAACAGCTGAAAAAATTGGGGGCGTTTGCGGGATTGGCAGATACCAGTCAGATTACTTTGTTCTAAAAAGGGAGGTATCGTCTTATGAAATTGGCGGAGGCGCTGCGGTTAAGAAGCGACTTGCAGGAAAGAATGGCGCAGTTGGACCAGAGACTGTATCAAAATGCCACAGTACAGGAGGGGGAACAGCCTGCGGAAGACCCAATCAAATTGCTGGCGGAATTTGAGGAGTGCGCGGTGCAGCTGGAGGACCTGATCGGAAGAATCAATCTGACAAACAGCAAGGTCATGACGGAAGGCCGGACGCTGACCGAATTGCTGGCAAGAAGGGACTGCCTGAAAATAAAGGCAAAAACATATCGGAATTTTCTGGCTGCTGCCAGCAATCTTTCCGGACGCGCCACCCGGTCAGAGATCAAAATATGCAGCACGGTGCCAGTGACAAAATACCGCAAAACAGCAGACGCAGTGTCGAAAGAACTGCGGGAACTGGATAACACGATCCAATCCATGAATTGGACGGCAGAGCTTTTGTAAATATTCAGCAGGTAGCCGCGGCAGGGCGAATGTGACTCCCCGACAGTGGAGTGAACTGTCACTTTATGGGTGCGCAGAGGGACGTGCGCGGGGTTCAAATCCCCGTCTTATTGTTGTCCAGCACTGTTACAAACGCACTGTTATCGTCTTAGGACTGCTCACATTGCACTCCCATACATTGACTGGCGCGGCGAGGGTCGGGAACGGGGCCTGAATATTTTATGAAACTGCTGAAAAGATTAGGAATTATAATTTTATCTCTGCCTGCTGTACTGGCAATCAGTTGGGGGATATATGAAATCTTTGGCTTTTGCATCAATCATATTGCCTCCAAAGAACAAACAAGTATATTACAGATGAATTTAGAGCGTGAAATTTCTGATATTGAGATCATAACTGTTGATTCGGAAACCGGAAATACATCAGGAACCGGAAACCATGTGGATTGTATGTCTTCTATCATATTTTCAACGGAAATGCAGGAACCGGAAATAAAAAATCGCATGGCGAAATACTATGTGTTTGACGAATGGAACTGTTATGTGGCAAAAACAGATGATGGGCATTACGAAATTTATATCAACACACCAGCTCCGTTTGCGGAT
The DNA here is from genome assembly GCA_947176425.1 of uncultured Clostridia bacterium. Lineage (GTDB taxonomy): Bacteria > Bacillota > Clostridia > Oscillospirales > Oscillospiraceae > Pelethomonas. The sequence continues at coordinate 234 of CAMWQV010000244.1, read as the reverse complement.
AATAAAGAGGGACACTAGCTTCGGAGGTTTGTGCATGTGGAACGCCAGCTCATAGGCCAGCCGATATGGAAACTGCTTGCAGACCCCGGCAAATGCGCACTTATTTTATAGCATTTAGGAGTGTAACAAAATGAAAGAAATCAAAAGATATGATATTAATGAGGACTGGGCACATTCGGGAATTATCCAAGCGGGAGATTTTTGCTTTATAAATTACTGTGCCCGTAATATAGG
>CAMWQV010000243.1 GCA_947176425.1 uncultured Clostridia bacterium | reverse complement strand
TAAGGAGCCCTTCTAGGGCCTGTGCAAACCACCACTTTAGTGGTGGTCATGATTTCATTTGTTTGCAGTCAACGCTTGGTACATTTTCATCAGCTCCGCCACGCACCTACTCTCAGTCATATCCTTGATAGAGAATCCATAGGCCAGCATCACAGCCCGGTCATTGTTCTGATGGGCCTTGCGCAACTCCGGTGGCATAGTGGTTTCATCGTATAGATCGGCAAGACTGGCATCCAGGTAGAGAGCGTAGGTAGCACTCTTCCAGCTAAGTTGTTATATAATATCGACTTGACTTGTAGCGTAGTGCATGTTATGCTTTGTATCAAGGTGATGAAAAATGTTTCAAGGAAGGACGATTCCTCTCAGCACAGATGAACTCGACAATATATTTAGAAAATTTGGTTTAGGTAAGCAGGAGGGCCGTGTTATGGAAAACGAAGGTAGAGTAATACTTGTTGATGTCAAAGAGTTAAAAAACCACCCGCGCAATGCAGAGATCTATGGTGAAGAAAATGTTTCGGACTTGGTTGCTCAAATTGAAGCCTACGGTGGGATTGCTGATCCACTGAAAATCAAGGAAGATTACACCATTATCTCTGGACATAGAAGACGGCAGGCTGCCCGTGAACTTGGCATGAAAAAAGTTCCATGTCAGATTGTCAGCTATGATTCCGAGGAAGAGGAACTGGCTGCATTGGTGATGCTTAATTACCATCGAACTAAAACCAATGAGCAGAAAGCTCGTGAGGGAATGGCATTAGAAGAGGCGCTAAGAGCAGAAGGTATGGAACGCAAGATCAAGGCTCTGAGAGAAAGCCATGCCGATAGGGACCCGGGGTCCCTATCGGATGCCCCGGAGGAAGCTGATGATTCTTCGGAAGATACAGCTACAGGAGATAAAAAGGGACGCACGCGTGATATAGTTGCAGATGCTGTCAAGATTAGCTCAGGAAGAACTTTTGATCGCATGAAGAAGGTTATTAACGCAGCCGATGATCTAAGGGCCGAGGGGAAAGCTGATGACGCTGCATTCCTGCTTCAAATGTTAGATAAGTCCGTAAAGCCTGCTAGTAATCTGTTGGACGCTGGATACCTCGACCTGCCTGATGAAGAAAGAGAACTTATCCGCAACGGCAAGATGTCGGTCAACGAATTTGTTGCTACGAAAAGCAGCAAGCCAAAACCAAAGCTGTCCTTTAAGCAGCTTGTAAAGAATCTCTGTTCCACAGAGCGAGTGTTATCAAATGTAGTCCAGGCCGTGGACTCTCTTGATGAGAACGAAGTGGATGAACTGATAAAGAGTCTTGACAAAATCAAGACTATGTTGACAACAGTTACAGCAAAAGTGGAACAGAGGAAGAATCCGCAGTACTGACGTTTCCATCTGTTCCAACACCCTGACAATGCACATAGTAAAATGGTTCCTCATCAAGTAGAATAGACTCTACTTGTCGGGGAACCATTTATTTTTGAAAATGATACTATTAAAATGCAAGCAGTGTTTTACCCGGACATATATCTTCAAACAATTCACAAATCCGTTTGTGTGCCAATAAAATGTTGTGAAGAAACCCTAATTAGTTTAACTTGCTTTGCAATTCAAATACTGATGAGTCGGTTGCCTCTCCCCCTTCTATAGAGATTTTTTTACCTAAATTATTCTTAATCTCATTATAATCGCTATCTATCATGCTGAGAATCTCATTTATATCTCCCTTTGTCATCAATAGAGAGCCATACTTTTCAGACACAGATAACCGAATCAAGCCCAAGAAGCCAGAATAAGATTTTATCATATCATTAAATTCAGAAATTTCTATAAAAGTATTTTCACATTTATAGATGCTAAATTTTTTTAGAACCCTAGTATGAATAGTCTCAGCAAAAGTAAAATACTCGCTTCCAAAGAATGATTCACCAAGCAAGTAATCGGGCAATTTGCATATATGCAAAGCAATATTACAGTCTACCACAGCTTGCTCAAATATTTTTCTCATTTGCTCAGAGGGTGTCTCAATAATGGATGCCTCTTCTTGTTTTTTGGGGTGATTATCATTATCTACATCTGGAGTTTCAGAAATTATATCGCAATCAGTAAGGGAGCCAATTTCCCAATGAAATCCTGGACTACCGAAGCATATCCCTCCCGAGCAGAAGAAGAACGGAGAAGTCAATCTATAATTTTAAGGAGGGTACTATGGATTTTGATTTTATTGAACAGGCCCAAATCGAAGCTGACGCTGATGATCTCGAAGAGGACATCAGCAAACAGTTCGGAAAGCTTAATGTCAATGTGGGAATCAAAAGATATCGTATTATAGGAGAACGAATCATTTTCTCGATTAAGGCAAAGGGCAACACTCGCGAGACACATATACGCGCCAACGCACCTGAAGTCCAACGCAGACTGAAGCTGCCGGTATTCTATGTGGAAAAATTCAACTTCACGCTCTACCTTATAACATCAAGGAAGTCATTCGTTTACAATCATCTTCCGGCTATCCTATATATGCAACATCAGAAGTCCCCGAAGAAGCCCCCAAAACAGACTCGGTTGCCTTACATAGTTGGACATGATGTCCTTGGCAGAGTAGTTGTGGATGACTTAGCTGAGTTCCCCCATCTGCTCCTGGGTGGCTCCACCAGCTCCGGGAAATCAGTTGGATTGCAGGCTTTGATTACCAGCATTGCCTATAGTAAATCGCCATCCCGGGTCAACTTTGTTCTGATTGATGTTGGGGCAACTGACTTGATGCCTTTTGACAGTCTGCCCCACCTATCCTGCCCGGTTGTCCGTGAGCGTGTTACTGCAATACACACACTGACAGCATTAACCGCTGAAATGGAACGCCGCATCGAGTTGGAATATACGGACTCCATCAGCTTCAAACAGCTCCCGAGGCTGGTAGTGGTCATCGACGAGTTCCCAGCCCTGTTTATGGGTGCTGACAAGGCCATGTCAAGGACACTGGCTAACGATGTCTCAGCCCTTCTCCAGCGAGGCAGACATGCAAAGATCCATATGGTTCTGGCCGCGCAAAACCCCACCTACCAGAACATGAAAATCGACCTCGGCAATATCACCACCCGGATTGCCTTCAAATGCGCGAAGCGCAATTTCTCAGAAACCATACTTGGTGAAGGCGGGGCCGAGAATTTGATGGGGCAGGGAGATCTACTTTTTAGGTCTCCACGCTATGACTGTCCGCAGCGGATACAAGGGGTCTATATTTCTCCCAAGGAAATTCAACATACTGTTCTGCAAATCGGATTTCGTTGCATTAGTGCAGATACCAACAAGTTCACTCTTGTGCTTCCCAGCGGCAATCCACCAGAATCATCAGGCACGTTAGGGGATCGCTTGTCCTGCTCTGTGGTTAGGAAGTGGCCCCCAAAGGCTGACCAACTTCTTGCCAGTGTCATACTGTGGGCACTAGGGCATGATTCCATTTCAATCAATATGCTGGTGAAAGACTACAATATGGGGTGGAACAAGGCTTCAAAGCTAGTCAAGCGACTAGAAGAATTGGGGATCGTGAGCGAACCTGACGGGAGATTTCCTCGGGATGTTATTCCCGATAGTCCCGAGGACATTCCAGAAGAGTTAATACAGTTCTTGGTGGATGCCGGATATTCCCGGAATGCTGCGGCTAACGCGATTTACAGTCGGTAGCTGGCAATAAAAGCCCCGCTATCATCGGTGTTTTCTCTCAAGGAGGTGTGAGATGGACTCTAATACTGAAAATATTATACAAAACATGGGCCAGACTGTCAAGGTAGAATCTCCAAGGAAAATCAGAGTAACGGTTCACGTCCCGGACCATCTTCATGAGCGTGTCCGGCAGCAGAAGGTCAACCGGATTTACGATATTCTGAATCCTAAAAAGTCCTACTAATCTTGCAAAGGCAGGCCGATTATGCTATACTATGGATGGATAATGCATTATCGGCCTGTCTACTTTGGGAGGCTGATATTGTGAAAAAAATTATAGCAATTTATGTCCGCCGTTCTGTGAGCGACAAAGACAAAGATAACAATTCCTTGTCCATTGACAGCCAGAAAGCGGACTGTATCAAATCTTTAAGGGACGGTGAGGAATACCGGATTTACTGCGATGATGGTAAGAGCGGGAAGGACATCGAACACCGCCCGGCCTTTCAGCAGATGATGGCCGATGCTAAGGAGGGCCTGATAGAGCGCATCATCGTGAAGAAATACGACCGCTTTAGCCGCAACATGAGGGAGTATCTCAATGTGACAGACCTGCTTGATAACTACGGCGTTAGCGTGGTTTCTCTTACAGAGCCGTTCAATACGGCCACAAAAGAGGGACGCATGATGCGAAACACTCTGCTGAACTTTGCGGAGTTTGAACGTGAGACAATCGCAGGACGAGTCGCAGATGCTTACAGCACCAGGGCGGCAGAAACAGGGTTTTACCAAGGCGGCAAGGTATACTACGGCTATGTACCGGAGCGTCGGACGGTCAATGGCAAGAATGGCTCTGTGTTGGTCCCCTCCGACAAGGCCGATGTGGTCAGGATGGCCTACCAACTCTACAAGGAACCGGAAATCTCGCTGGCCGATGTTCTCTCCTATTTCCGCAACAACGGCATTGATGTCAACAGGACAGAACATA
>CAMWQV010000242.1 GCA_947176425.1 uncultured Clostridia bacterium | reverse complement strand
GGGGATTTTTCCGGTAAGAATAAAAAATTCAGCGGTTTGACCAAAGGCGGTGCCTTCAACTGCTAATAAATTAAACAAAAATTTCACTTTTATCCAGAAACCAGCAAAATTGAGATAGATCAAAGCATTTTTACACGAAAAATCCAAATCAGAAAACAGTCTGCCCGTTTATTTCACAAACTGTTCAATAGCTTTATTCAGTTCGTCGATGGCGGCGCGGTCCTGGGACTGCACGGCGTCCACTATACAATGCTCCAGATGGTCTTTGAGGATGACTTTACCGGTATTATTGATTGCGCTCCGTACGGCGGCCAGCTGGATGAGGACTTCCGAGCAGTCCCGCCCCTCCTCTACCATTGCTTTCACCCGTTCCAAATGTCCAATGGCCCGCGCAAGACGGTTTACAACGGCGCGGGTCTGGGTATGGCTGTGGGTATGTCCGTGGGAATGCTCGTGGGGTACGCCGTGGGTGTGCATATACTCATGGTCCATTTTTTCTTGAGACATAGGAAATTATCTTCTTTCTCATAAGATATTACTGCGCTATTTTATCAGATATGCGAAAAAAGCACAACCCCCATAGGGGGTTGCAGCAGGGTAATTCAATAAGCATTTGAACTGTTTGTCAGAAAAGATGCCAACCGCCTGGACACAGAAAATCCCGTATCCAGGCGGCAGTTAATACATATTACAGCTTGTCAATGATCCTTTTCAAAAGGGAAATCATTTCCTGATTGGTACGTTCTCTGAACTCAATCATATTGGCGACGCTCATGGCAATTTCACCAACACGAGGTATATTGCTGTTATTTGCCAACAGCTCCAGACTTTCTCTCAAGATCGCTGAATCCGACATAATCTGGTCGATCTTGGCGATTACATAAGCAGCGTCCAGCTGTGGTGCAGCCGGAATCGTTTTGTTGTCTTCCATATCGTCCTCCGTATGGTACGGCGGGCGCGCAAGGCAAATCGTCGTCTCGTCCACGAAGCGCGCCCTGCCTTTTTTCACAAGACCTTTCGCCCGCTTCGGGTAGGTCGCTTCATATACGTTTCCCTGTGGATCGACGACCGCGATATTTTTAGGCATAGCGTTTCTCCTGACGGTCCGTCTCAATACACAGACGCTTCGTTTTTTGTAATGGGTGTCTTCCCCAGCGGCCAAACTATACCATAACTGTGGAAAGATGTCAAGAAATTTTGAGAAACCAGCGAATTTAGTTTATTCCGTCCAGTGTTCAAGTTCGTCAGCCGGATAAGCATTCGTCCAGTGATACGGCTGCAGTTCCCCTAATTCTACAAATCTGATTTTATCTTCTTCCGTCGTAACGGCCACCTGCACATCCTCACCCCAATACCGCAGTCTCTCCTGACAAATACCGCACGGCGATAATACTTTATAGGGGGACTTTTCATCGTCGCGGGTCAGGCACATGCAATGCGTCACTTTTTCATTGTATTTGTGAGCTTCCAGCATAGCCCCCAGCTCAATACAGACAACTGCACATGCGTTAGCGGTCTCAATGCAGACACTTGTATAATAATTTCCATTGGACGTGTGGACAACGCCAGCGCCGCCCCCACCGGCAGGATATCTCTTTTCAATCAATTCCACCGCTCTCCGGTACATCTCATTTTCGATCTTGTAATCTCTCATAACAACCTCCGCTATTTTCTGTTTATTTTGTCAGGCGAACAATTCAATCAGTTCCCCAAGATGATTGACACAGCAATCCGGTGTTTCTTCTTCTGTTAAGGGCGTTCCCATTCCGCCGAATCCCTGCCGGACCCATATCGTTTTCAGTCCCAAACGCTTGGCGGGGATGATGTCATTGTCCAGCCTGTCCCCAATCATAACGGCGTGTTCCGGCAAACAGTCTGCACGGTTCAGGGCAAGCTGAAAAATTCTCAAATCCGGTTTTGCTAAACCTTCCTCCGCGGACGCGATCATCAAATCAAGATAGGGGGAGAGGCCGAATGTTTTCATCCGGTCCGCAGTTCCCGGACTTTGATTCGCGATAATTCCGATCTTATACTTTTCGTGCAGTCCGGCTAGCCATTCCGCCGCTTGAGGATACACAATTTCATCTTCTTTGTGCCAGGGCGTTATAGGCAATCCCAGGCATTTTACTGGAGCCGCAACATTATGTTTTGCTAACTGCATCGCCTGTGCATATGCCTGTTCATAAGAAATATTTGTTCCCTCAACCGCATCTAAAATTCTATGTTCATTTGCTTTGCGCTCATCTACCAGAGTTGAGCCAACATCAAAGAACAGCCATTCAATTTGTTTGAACATATACTCTCCATAAAAAGAGCGTCCCGGTCTGTCCGGAACGCTCCAGCAAGTCAGTGTGTTACCTCATAATAAGCGCGGAGGATGGGTTCCAGTTCCCGCCATTTGTTCTCGTACCACTGCCGCCGTTTCTCAGCCGGTACAGGCTGTATAACCTGCTCCCGGCCCCGGTATTTGACCGTATAGGGCTCTAACTTCGACGGGTCCAGGCCATAGAAACCGTCCAGCAGTTCCCGGCCCTCCTCCAAGTTCCGCAGGAGGACGGAAGATTGAGGCAGACCGTCCTCATTAGGCGTCTTGAACGTGTGGATATCCGCTCCGTGGCTCAGCAGTTCATCCAGCACCGCTTTGAGCATTTCCCTCAGACGGCGGTTCTCCTCCAGTTCCCTCTCACGGCTTGGCGGATAATCGGAAAAGGACTCATGGGCAAAGTTGTCATACCGATCCACAGCGTGCTGCCAGGCATTGAGGTCAGATGAGGTTCTCTGGTTGGGGTCCATCCCCATGTCCAGCAGGCGGCGCAGCAGCAGAAAATAGCCTTTGCTCCGTTCCGGGCCGGGACCTACCGTATGCCTTGCCCGCATAAAGCACTGTCCAATGGCGTCGTACCAGATGGGGGCGGAAAAGTTCCCGGCGCCGTAAGGGTTTGGCTCGTCCTGAAAGTTCACGTCCGCCCCCCGGTCCAGCAGCAGATGCGCTACCTCCAGATTGTCGCTTTTGATTGCCACCATGAGCGGAGACTGCCCATGATCTTTCTTTGGCGGGGCTTTTGCAAGACAGGAAATCAGTTCCGGTTTCCGGTCCAGAATGGCAGCCACTTCATCTGTTTTTCCCTGGCGAATTGCCTTAAACAGTTTTTTTATAACGGTTCCTCCTGCTTACAGCTGCACAATCCAGCCCATATCGTCCGCAACGACGCCGGTCTGCATCCCATAGATATGGTCATAGAGCTTTTGGGACAGCGGCCCCACGCCTCCGCCGTTAATCACGATATCCTCGCCCTTATAGCGCAGATACCCGATGGGCGAGATCACGCAGGCGGTACCGGTAGCCCAGGCTTCCTGCAAAGAACCGTCTTTGCTTGCTTTTGCCACGTCTTCAATCGCCAGCCGCCGCTCCGAAACTTTGTAGCCCCACTTTTTCAGCAGCGTAATGGTACTGTCTCTGGTCACGCCGGGCAGAATGGACCCGCCCAAAGGCGCGGTAATCACTTCATCGTTAATCATAAAGAAGGCGTTGGAAGTACCGACTTCTTCCACATATTTATGCTCATGGGCATCCAGCCAGAGGACTTCTTTGCAGCCGTTTTCCAACGCTTTTTTGGTGGCGCGCATACCGCCGGCATAGTTTCCGCCCACTTTTGCGAAGCCGGTACCGCCCACAGCGGCGCGGATATACTCGTCCTCAACATAGATATGACTGCCGGTCAAGCCGCCGCGGTTGATGTCATAGTACGCGCCGACAGCGCACAGGATGATAATAAAGTGGTAATGTTCAGCGGGTTCCACGGAAAAGCTGACCTCATCGGAAATGATATAAGGCCGGATATACAGCGCGGTGCCGGGCTCGGTGGGAATCCAGTCCGCGTCCACTTTCACGATTGCCTTGACCGCCTCAATAAACAGATCCTCGTCCAGATGGGGAATACACATACGCTCATTGGTACGGTTCAGGCGTTTTGCGTTCATATCCGGACGGAACAGATTGATTTTTCCGTCAGGGGTGAGATACGCTTTCATGCCCTCAAACATCATCTGCGCGTAATGCAGCACACAGCTTGCAGGGTCCAGGCTGATGGGACCGTAGGGAACAATTTTTCCGTCGTGCCAACCCTGTCCCTCGTCGTAATCCATCATAAACATATGGTCGGTGAAATACTTTCCGAAGCCCAAATTTGTCTGGTCCGGCTTGGGTTTGGGGGCAGTGGTACGGGTAACAGGAAATTCATAAGACATATTGATAACACCCTTTCTTGTTGATTTCTATATTGTATACAGTTCCGGCCTGCGGTCCCGGAAGACATTGATGGAATCCCGGATTCCCTGAATGACGGAAAAATCCGCCTCTGCGGAGATAATCTCTTCTCCGTCCCCCGCCTGTGCGAGAGTTTCGCCCCAGGGGTCAATCACCGCGCTGTGACCGCCGCAATGTGTCTCACCCGCGGTTCCGACACTGTTGCATAACGCCAAAAACATCTGATTTTCAATCGCTCTTGCTCTGGATAAAGTTTCCAGGTGCATGATTCTTTTATCGGGCCACTGCGCGGGGACAAACAGCAGATCAACGCCCTGCAAGGTCATCGCCCGGACCAGTTCCGGGAACCGGATATCATAGCAGATAATCAGTCCG
>CAMWQV010000241.1 GCA_947176425.1 uncultured Clostridia bacterium | reverse complement strand
GTATTTAATTCCATGATCTGATCCTCTAGGCCGTAGCCCCGCAGGTTGTATCGGTTGCCGCCGAAAGTAGGGGCGTAAATGACATGGCTTCCGGCGTCCACATAGGCCCGCTGCAAGTTCAGCAGAATATCCGGATGTTCCAGCGCCCATTTCTCCGGCGAAACGCCCACCGGCATTCCGGCACGGCGCAGATTGGAACCGGTCGCGCCGTCCAGCAGCACGATGCCGGAAGCCGCCAGCATAAGAAACTCCTGCCGGGTCATTGCGCCGCCTCCCGCACCGCCTGCGTGAGCTGTTCCAGAGCCTGACGCAAAGTCGCTCTTGGACAGGCCAGCACAATACGCTGGAACTGTCCCGCGTCTCCGCCGAAAATATGCCCCGCGTCCAGCCACAGCTTGGCATGGTGGATAATGAGATTGTCCAGGTCTTCGTCGGACAAGCCCAGGCCGGAACAGTCTACCCAGGCAAAATAGGTGCCTTCCGGTTCTACCAGACGGAGCTGGGGGATATTTTGGGCCAGATAGTCCCTGAGAAACGCGAGATTTTCCCGCATATAGGCTTTGCACGCCTCCAGCCACTCGCCGCCGGACTGATACGCCGCCCGGCAAGCAATCAGTCCCAGCGTGTTCAGCTCCATAGCGCCGCTCTTACGCAGGACTTTTTTGAACCGCTCCCGCACGTCCGCGTTGGGAATCCAGATATTGGACGCCTGCAAGCCTGCCAGATTAAACGTTTTGCTGGGGGCGGTGCAGACGACAGCCTGATCTGCAAGGCCGGGGTTCGCGGCAAGGAAAATGGTATGGGGATGTTCCGGAAACGCAAAATCACAATGTATCTCGTCAGAAATGACAAAGACGTGATGTTTCCGGCAGATGCTTCCCAGCCGTTCCAGCTCTTCACGTGTCCATACGCGGCCTGTGGGATTATGGGGGCTGCACAGGATGTATAGTTTCACATTGTTTTCTACAATTTTTGCCTCAAAGTCCGCGAAATCAATAGTATAGCGTCCGTCTGCAAAGACCAGCCTGCTTTCGACCAGACGGCGGTCATTTTCACGGATCACGCTGAAAAACGGATAGTATACCGGCGGCTGGATCAGGATAGGATCACCGGGTTCGGTCAGGGCACGCACGGCGGTTGCCAGTGCGAATACAATCCCCGGCGTTTTGACCAGCCACTCCGGTTTTGTCTCCCATTGGAACCGTTCCCGGAACCACTTGGCGGCGGCTTCATAGTAGTCCGGCATTGCTTCGCTGTAACCGAAAATGCCGTGGGATACCGCCTGATGCAGCGCGTCTAAGACCGGTTCCGGCGCACGGAAATCCATATCCGCCACCCATAACGGCAGAACGTCCGCAGGCAGGCCGCGTTCGACCGCAAAATCATATTTCAGACTGTTTGTATTTTTCCTGTCGATGATCTCATCAAAATTATACTGCGCCATATTTTTATCCTCCCTATGGTGTTCGTCTTATACTATAAAACCTCTGCGAAAAATGTCAAGTCATTTCAAATAGAATCGCATGAGCTGCCGGCGATAATTTATGTCATCAGAGACAGAGGACAGGCCGCCGATTTGACTGAATGTACCAATAAGGGGTATTTTTTCAAAAGCAGTGTTTATGAGTTCTTTTCTTGCCGCGTCTGCGAACTGATCCGCAAAAATGACTTTGATATTCCGTCCAAAATAGGACTCAATTTGATAATTGACAAACCCGGTAAGCCCGCTTGCATTGTGCAAATCCGCTGTGAGCGCCTGTGCGCAGACGATAGAATTTTCACGGGCTTCCGAGCTGCCGGCAGACAGGGCATCGTTTATCGCTTGTTTAAGCTTGTCATCAACATCCAGCTTTGAAAACGCAGTCCCAAACCATTTGCTGTAGGGGGCATATGTATCTTTATATAAAAAACATAATCTCATCAATCGTTCACAGATTCTTGCACAGATGATTTTAGAGCCGATTTCATCCCCATATTCTCCGCATCGCTTGACAAATGCCTGTTCAGATGAAATGCAGTCCCAATTTGAAGCAACCAAATATAGCTTCACATCTTTTGGATAAAACTTAATTTTAGAGAGCTTTTTAGAGCAGTTTAGGCCATCCGCAAAAAATTTGCCGGACACCAGCGATAAAAGCCTGTGTTCAGAGAAAACAAGCCAGCCGCATGGCTGAATATGGTCCAAGTCCGATATGCCCAGCTGTTCCGTTAAATAATCCTCGAATGTCTGGATAAAGATGAGAGGAGAGACATTGCCTTGATTGATAAATTGGAGATGCCGCACCCCGCAGTCATTCGGGTCAGGTTCTGTAAAATTGACGCTGTAACCACAATATGTATAAGGCAGCCTTTCACATAGGGTACGAAATATTTTTTCCTTTTGAGAAATGTCTTCCTTACGCAGAAACAGATAGAACCGCGGCCCCCACATATGGTCTGTTGAAACAGCGTCGTCATACCCTAAAACATCAGAACCATAGCCAATCAGACCGGCAGAATAGCATAATTTAGGGAAATTGTCCTCAATTACCGCTTTTGCACAGTCATGAAAAAAGTTTTCACAAAGTTCCATTCCTTTGATAAATCTGACCATTCTTATTCCCTCCCCAGCCGGGTTATATTTTGTATGTGCGCTGTCACATATTGAATATTTTCTTCAATGGAATTTCTTCCATCAATTCGTATGACAGGACAGTTTACAGTGTCCAGCCATTTTTCAACCATGTTTTCGGGTCTGGATTTCACAAAATCAAAGAAATTTTCCTCTTTATCATACAGGTCCCCGCCTGGCAGCACCCGCGTACCAAATTTTTGAAATGAACGCTCCCTGACGCGCCGCAGCCGGATACTTTTCGGAACCTCAATCAGTACAGCGCATTGAAAAAAGGGTTCAAGTACGGTTCCATAGTTTCCATGAACTGAGGCTAAAACAAAATTATTGTGGGTGCTTACCTCCCGAAAAAGAAGCTTTTCCACTTCTTCCTGCGTGCGTGAAGAAGCATACATATAATTGGGGTCTGTTTTGGGAAAATACAAGTCTTCTATATCAATAAAATGAAAATGCAGCATGTCGGCAAGAGCTTTTCCCAACGTACTCTTTCCGGCACCATTTAAGCCGCATATCAAAATTCCTGTTCCCATACGTTTCCTCCCCCGTTCAAAAAATCTCCCTTATACCTTTTGTGTTGACAGACGTTTGTAAATTTTCTTCTTCGTCAAAATAGCCAAGTGGTCAGTTACTCATGATGGATAACTGACCAGCAAACAGGAATTAACAAGTTACTGCAAAATCCATATCTGTCCATCCGGCATTTCCGTCCAAGCACCTGGAATGATCTCTAAAATTTCTCCAACAGGATATTTTCGGATGACTACTTCTTCTTGATAATCGGGTTCTTCATACCACCGGCAAAAATACAGTTTATCACCTTCCCTCTTATAAAAGCTCTCTGTCCCGCCAATATCAAATTCAACCTTTTCAGGCCAGATGATTTGAAACTTTCCGTCATTTGCCTGCCGGGTAAGCATTAACGGGGACTGCCGCAACAGCAGATTGTAACAGTTCTCGATCATTTCCAGAGACAGAGAAACCGTTTCGGAAACCTGTTTTAGGGTATCGTCATATTGGAAAATCTGGAGCAGTGATTTTGGAAAATCTGCCAGCAATATTTGTATTTTCCCGCTATATGAAACGGGGCGTCCAAAATATTGTCCCGCCTTTCCTTTGATTGGCTCGACGACACGGCCATTAGGATAGTGGACAAATACAAGCTGATTGCAAGTTACAGGATGATGAGCTTGATATAGTTCCTCGGCCTCATATAAATCTCCATGTGTGTAGTCGGTTCCCCAATACCATTCACAGCTTCCATCCAGAGGCTCAATGTAGGTAATGCCATTTGCGGAAATTTTTTTCATTGCGTTCATTCCTCCAAATCTCGGTTTGCCGCTCTGATTATATCACAGCCAATTTTTAGCTTCAAGCCGCCATTCGTGAAATCTTCAGCGCTTTAATCTATCAACACGAAAGGTAAAAGGGAGCAAAAAATTGACGGCTTGACAGGGTACAGCATTTTGTGATACTATGTATAAAACAACGAGTAATACGAATATTTATTTAGCGGGGGACAATATGAATATAAGGAAGATGACGATTGACGATTATGATGATGTTTATGCGCTCTGGATGTCCTGTGCAGGAATGGGTTTAAATAATCTGGATGATTCCAGAAATGGGATTGACATATTTTTGAAGCGAAATCCCGACACCTGTTTTGTTGCTGAAAGAGATAATAAGCTGGTCGGGGTGATTATGGCTGGAAATGACGGCAGGAGAGGTTATATCTATCATACTGCTGTGCATCCGCAATATCGAAAACAAGGTGTGGCAAGCAGACTGGTAAATACTGTGCTGCTGGCATTAGAGCAATGCGGCATTCACAAGGTTGCTCTGGTTGTTTTTGAAAGAAATAGACATGGCAATCAGTTTTGGGAACATCGCGGTTTTACCGTTCGTGGCGATTTGGTTTATAGAAATAAGGAAATTACTGAAATGATTCGAATTGATACATAAACGGCTGGTTTTATCCCAGTCCGTACTGGGCAGAATATAATAACAGATGGGATGTGTAGTATGAGCCATTCTCTG
>CAMWQV010000240.1 GCA_947176425.1 uncultured Clostridia bacterium | reverse complement strand
TCCTGCCAAGGGCTTGTTCACTTTTTACTACCCACTCATTCTACCGATGAGCCTTTTATATACACATTCTGCGTCCGCTGATTTTCAGGCAGGTTATGTTCCGCAACGCTTTTTCCCAAAAGGAAGTTTACCCCGCCGCTGATTGCCTTTGCCTTTTCAAGATCGCTTCCGGTCATGAACTCCCCATAATCAAAACCGTGGAAAAAATCCCGACAGACATCAAGTTTTTCCAGAAATTTGGGATAGGCGGCTTTGCTAACATCCGTATCACCATAATTTTTCCTATCCCGTGCGGTATAGTCATTCATAGCCTGTTTGAGCGCGGCGGCGATTCCCACATAATCCACCACTAACCCGCCCTCTTTGTCCTGAAACACGCGGTTGACACGGGCGATAGCCTGCATCAGATTATGACCGGACATAGGCTTGTAGACATACATAGTAGCCAGCGACGGAACGTCAAAACCAGTCAGCCACATATCAACGACAATGGCAATTTTCAAAGGTGAATCATTATCCTTAAATTTTCTTGCCATATCGTCTTTGTGGGATTTATTGCCGATAATTTTCCGCCATTCTTCGGGATCATTGTTGCCCTGGGTCATAACGACCGCTACTTTCTCTGTCCACGCCGGACGCAGTTCTAAAATACGCTTGTATATTTTCATTGCGATTGAACGGGAATAAGCAACAATCATTGCTTTACCGGTGAGGATATTTGCCCGGTAATTTTCGTAATGGTCAAGAATATCATTGACCAAAGAATGAATGGTCTGTTCCGCGCCCAGAATGGCCTCCATCTGACCCAATTCTTTTTTGCTTTTTTCAATCACATAGGGGTCAGCGTTCTGCGCCATAATATCATACTCTGTATCAATCAAGCGGAGCGTGGTTTCATCCAGTTTCAGGTGAATGACCCGGCTCTCATAATAAACGGGCCTTGTCGCGCCGTCCTCCACTGCCTGAGTCATATCGTAGATATCTATGTACTCCCCGAACACTTCACGGGTGCTGCGGTCTTTTGCGGAAATGGGCGTACCCGTAAAGCCAATATACGTCGCGTTGGGGAGGCTGTCCCGAATCAGACGGGCCGTACCGATGACGGTTTTTGCTTCCACCTCGCCGCCCGCTTTCTGACGCACAACCACTTTTTCGGTCAAACCGTACTGTCCGCGGTGGGCTTCGTCTGCCATGACTACGATATTCCGACGCTGCGACAACGCTTCCCGGCTCTCCTCAAACTTCTGCATCGTGGTGAAAATAATCCCGTTGGCCTGACGGTCTTTCAGCAATTCTTTCAAGTGCTTCCGGTTTTCGGCGTGCTGGGGCGTCTGCCGCAGAAAGTCACGGCAACGGGCAAACTGTCCATACAGCTGGTCATCCAGATCGTTCCGGTCCGTTATGACAACAATCGTCGGACTTTCTAATACTTCTTGCAGATAGTGCGCATAAAATACCATCGACAAGGATTTCCCGCTGCCCTGCGTATGCCAGAACACACCGCCTTTCCCGTCTGTTTGGGCGGCGCGGCGGGTGGACTCTGCCGCCTTCTTCACTGCAAAATACTGATGATACCCCGCTAGGATTTTGAACGTATTCTGTCCGTCTATATTGAAACAGATAAAATTCTTGACGATATCCAGAAAGCGTCCCTTTTCAAACAGTCCTTCAAAAAACGTATCAAACGCCGCGTATTGTGTGTTTTCATAGCTGCCGTCCGTGGTTTTCCATTTCATATACCGGTCTTCCCCTGACGTGATTGTCCCCGCTTTGGACACCGCTAAATCGCTCATCACACACACCGCGTTATACTGAAACAATGCCGGGATTTCGTGCATATAGTTCCTTAACTGCCGGTACGCTGCCGACGCGTCCGTCTCCTCCCGCGACGGCGATTTCAACTCCATCACCACCAGCGGCAATCCATTCACAAACAGGATCACATCAGGCCGCTTTTCCGAGTTCTCTATGATCGTCCATTGGTTGGCTATCGTAAAGTCGTTGTTGACGGGATTTTGATAATCTGCCAGATACACCAGTGATGACCGCTCCTGTCCGTTGACAAAATATTTCACCGGCACCCCGTTTTGCAGATAGTCCATAAAGACCATATTCTTTTGCAGCAACGTCCCAGTTTCAA
This sequence comes from uncultured Clostridia bacterium, assembly GCA_947176425.1. Classification (GTDB taxonomy): domain Bacteria; phylum Bacillota; class Clostridia; order Oscillospirales; family Oscillospiraceae; genus Pelethomonas. The sequence continues at coordinate 2,521 of CAMWQV010000240.1, read as the reverse complement.
AATTTTTCAGCTTATACACTGCCTCTTGAATGGCTTCTATTGGCAACTTCCTATTGACCCGCTGTAAACAGGGCAGCAGGACATCCTCGTACAGCGGCGAGCGGTAATCCCTCGCTATGTCCGGCCCGTAGAGACAGGTATATCCCAGCCGTTCCCGGAAAAGCTGGAGGACTGCGTTTTCATAGTTGGATTCTGTATAGTATCCCGCCACAAATATTCCACCTCTTTTATTTCAATGCGCGCAATTCAGCATCATATTTTTCCGCATCAAAAGTTTTTCCATCGTGCATCGCGTCATAGATATGCCCAATCACAACAGCGGCAATTTTCTCTTTCGCCTGCTGCTGTGTATATCCTGCTGCGGTCAGCCGCTTAAATGTCATCTTTGTGATGGGAGGATCGTTGTCACGCATCTGATTTTCGACAACTTCTATGAGCAGTTTTTTCAGCCGCGGGTTATATGCTTCTGATTTCATGATGATCTCCTCAAAATATAAAATATTTGGCAGCGCTTATAAATCCTCGGCTTTATATACCGTATAGCCCTCGTAATAATAGCTATGGTCGATTCCCTTCATGTAAACATTGCGGTCATCTATTTTGTCAGTCAACGCCCGTTTCAGCAGATATTTGATCTCAATATCTTTAATCGGGCTGCGCTCCATTGCAAGCAGATAGTCCTCTTTATTGACAAGGCTCCAGTCCACGACACGGCCCAGTTCCTTTTTCAGCATCAGGTCAAGCCATATCCGCATACTGCGTCCGTTGCCCTCGCGGAACGGGTGCGCTATGTTCATTTCCACATACTTTTCGATGATCTCGTCAAACGTTGACTGCGGCATTTTTTCGATGCTTTCTATTGCCGCCCTCAGATACATCACCGGCGCAAATCGGAAATTCCCTTTTGCTAGGTTCACGCTGCGCAGTTCCCCCGCAAAGTCATATATTTCACGGAACAGATAGGCGTGGATTTGTGACAGCGCCTCATACGTTCCCGCTTGCAGGCGGTCCAGTTTGCCTCCCTCAAATAGTTCCAATGCCTTCTTTTTGCTAATTTTTTCTTCGGTTCGCGCAAGCTCTGCCGAGTCCGTGATGTCAAGTTTGTTTTGAATTGTCATCTTAATCCACCTCCCTTTTCTCTATTCTTTTTTTCATCTTTTCTACCCGATGAGGAAGTGAATACAAATAATCAATGATTGCAGAAACAAAAGCTATTACTTGTTCTATGTCGGATGCATATACATTAATATTATCCGCATGTGCACCTGCGTTTCCCATTTCCCTTATAATCCAACAGGCATCCCCAATCATCGGAGGAAGAATTTTTTTGTCAACCAAGGCATTAACCTTTTCAGCAAGTTTACCTTTAGTTTCGCCTTTGTCCTTACAAATCATTTCAAGAACCCTACGCAATGACAGTAAGCATATGGCATGGTCTATGCCTCTGGTTTTAACTGCGGATTCAAAGGCTGAATATATTTCTTCCGGTACACCATCTGCTGATATAGCAATAGTAGGATATTCTGTTGTTCTCATAGGATAAGCAGGTCTATACTCACATTCTGAATATTGTATATATTCTATATATTCACTAATAATAACAGGACTGTTGCATACAGGACATTCAAAAATGTGCCAAATTTTATCTTCTAGTGGTAAAACAGTAAAAAGATTACCTTCTTCATCTCTATCAAGAACCTCGTTTTTCCATACTGTTTTCCCAATATATTTTAATAATCCTGTATTGCCGCAGTGAAAGCAGGTGTGGACTTGCACTCTTATATCTTCCATAGCAACCTCCTGTGTACAATTTTTAATGGCTCAAATTTTGATATCAGAAACATCAATCTCGCCGGACATAAGTTTAGGGAGAAGCGCATCACGAAGAGCAGATAGCTTTGAGTTTTCCCTATCCATATTGAGCATTTCTTCAAATAGCGGCTTTACTAATTTGTCAAACTCTTTGAGAGTGTAGTTATCAGCCCGAACTACTGGATATGCTTTCAAAATATCTGTCTTGAGGTTAGTAAAAACGCTACCGTTACCTAATGCAAGTAATTCTTTACGGATATACTTGAAAAACAGGTAAAGATAATACTTTGATAATTGTGACTTAGGAAAGTAAAGCCAGCCATCATGAATACAACTATCTACATCAAGTATCTTTGGAATCCCTGGAGTTGCACTGTTCGATAAAACCAACTCGCCAGCATTTAGAAATACCGTCTTATGTAGTCCTTCATGCCTAATATGCTCTTTTATATTCAGAATAAAAGGACTATTGAGAGAAGTAACATCAGAAATTTTTAGCCACCGAAGTCCCGAATTAGTAAGATAATCTTGAATAGGTCTCGGCGAGCCTCCGCGCTTTATATCAACAAATGTCCCTAATGGAGCATTATCCCACTCAGACGGCTGTACTCCATTCCACGGCTCAAAATCAACAAACCATGACCTGAAAATTGCCTGTGCTTGCCGCTCTAAATTCTCGTTTATCTTCTGGTTCAGTTCGATTTTATCA
>CAMWQV010000239.1 GCA_947176425.1 uncultured Clostridia bacterium | reverse complement strand
GCCCGTCATGGTCCATCCAGCCGTTTTTCACGGACAGGCCCATGCGGTCCAGCAGCAGGCCGTAAAGAACTTTGGCTTCGATGGATATGCTCTTATAGCGGGGGTCCGTCAGCAGCGTTTTGGGGATGCGGTAGAAGCTGAACTGATCGGCTTCATTTCCATAGTAATAGTTCAAATCCAGCGGCATTGTCGTTTCCTCCATTTCTTGTCGCAAAAGTGCCGTAAACGCAAAAAAGCCACCCTGTAACCGAGTTTAGTCAGTTACAGGGCGGCTAACGGTGATAGGGATGCCTGATGTCCAGGCCATAGATTTTCGTGATACGGGCGTGATTCATTCTTCGGTAGTCCAGAACCCGCTGGCGGAAATCCTCCCGTGCTTCCTGTGGATTGCCGTGGTAGCTGCCGTGATAGCAGCGTCCTTCCTGATTGAACTGCATGGTCACATAGAAGTTATGCGACCGGACATTTTTACTCAGGACAAAACCGCAGCCATCAGAAAACTGGACGATTCGCCATACGATATAGGATTGACTCGTTTCTGCTTCACTCCTTCCAAACAAAAAAGCCCAGCGCAGCTTTGATTGTTAGTCAAAACTGCGCTGGGCTGATAAGTAGATTTTATTATTGTGGTACGTTCTGCGTCCGCGATGTGTCCAAAGGACGGGCAGCAATCCAGAAGAATCACATCGTATTGGTCGCGGATACTGTTCAAATACATCCGCAGATACGTCTCGCGGGCCATTGCGTTTACCAGTGTGATCTCCAGGCTGGAAAGCTCCTTGTTGGCGGGAAGAAGGTCTACGCCTTCCGCATGGTGGATGATGCCCTCGCCGGGGGCTATCGGTTCATTGACGAGCAGGCGTCCCAGGACAGATGCCAGCGTAGTTTGTATCTGTTCTGGATGCTGATAACCTAGGCTGGCGGTCAACGACCCCTGGGCATCCATGTCGATTGCAAGTACCCGCCTGCCCTCCCGTGCCAGTCCGATGCCGAGATTTACCGTCGTTGACGTTTTTCCGACATTATGATTAGCTCCACATAACACAGCCAAAAGAACCACCGTCTATAACCTGGGGGCCGATCTTGCGCAAGGTCAAAAAGTCCTGTTAGTGGGTGTGGTACGAGTATTCATAACGACATTCTACGAGGTGTTATTATTGTTAGCTTTTAAGTTGAGCAATTATCGTCAGGCTCTCGGCATATTTTTTGTACTCTGATTTTCGTTGTTCCATACGTTTAATGACACCATTATCATATGTGAGCAATTGATGCCCATCCTGCAAATTGCAGAGTATAATTGCATCAAGTAAATCGTTTTTCCGAAGTGCAGCTCCATGCACAAGGATATTTACCATCATATCATAGCAATAATCCTGTAAAGCTGGATACCCTATTTTCTTATCAAAAATTGACTTGAGCTTGCTGATATGTTTCTTTAATTCAGGATCATTATTATGTTTCCAGTATGTCACGGCTAAACCATGTAGATATGCTGTGCTTGTTTTCCTTTGCAGTTTTAATGCTATATTCTTAGACAATTCTGTGTATTCATCTGCCGGAAACCATATATCCATGTTTCCAAATTCTTCATCGCTTGTAACGGTTTTCGCTTTCTCAATGAAAGGAATGCCCTTTTCAAGCACAAATGCAAGCAAATTATAAAAACTATTTCTGATATAGTTTTCGCAGTTATCAGTTTTATAGCCATCCGCATACTGTTCTCTGAAAACGTCCAAAACCACAGCAGTAAACATCTTGTAAACTTTTTCCATTGCAGAATAGCAGTAGTCACATGGTTCTGTGCCTTCTGACATTACAACAAAATAGTAACCCGAAAACAAGCAGACATTAAATAACCATGCCGTAAATCTGCTCTCAATATCTATTTTGTTATCCAAAATTTCAGAGCATATTAATTGAAGTTGTCGCTCTGATATATTTGTTAAATCATTCACAAAGTATTTGGGAAATGGATTTAATATATTACTTGCAAGTTTTATGCGGTTTTCGCATAAATACTTTCCACCCTCCCTCACGGTCTTGATGTCATTTTGATATTTCACTAAAAACTCAAATAGCGAGGTAGTGGAAAGGAATGCATCGTTATTTTTTATAAGCTCACGCAATTTTTCTACATCGTATGTACACTCCGAAATCCCGGCGGCATAATAAAATGCATTGGTATCAAGCACGTACATTTTTCACCTCATCAATTCTCTTTACATATAGAATAGAAATAGCTGGGAGTTCCTGGCCTGTCAATGCACAACAAAAATAGCTTTTACATCGCAAAGGCACACATTTTAACTTCACCTATTCCTTGCATCCATTTCGGTATGACTATTTCTATACAGATCATATTGGCCTTGCGGAAATAAGACGTTTGCAGTAATTTCAAGATATTCAGGGTATCACCCTGTAGAGGTTCTGGTGGTATCCCAAGTAGCGTTGCTCGCTGGCGCAGGGCTGAGTGTAACGGTGCTGAGCTTCTGCACCAGCTATAGGTAGTCACTCTTGCCCTTTCGCTTGAACTCATATTTCTCGGAATCATCCCCGTGATGTGTTTGCCATAAAGGGAGAACAGCTTATCAATTCCTGACCATCCTCCAGTGAAATACTTCGGAAACACAGCGCAAAGATTGTTCTTGTTGGCGGACTCCAAATCTACAGTGAGTCCATCTAACCTATTTTTCTCTTGAATCTTCCTCCAGCATATCATAGAACATTTTGGCATATTTCTTTTCTAATTTCTTGCCTTGAATATACGTATATACTGAAAAAACAGCGAGCGCTATAATACCAATACAAACAAACAGCATCATGCGATGTAAGTAAATGTCCCGTTTTTCTTTTGGTGCATCCCTGAGCATCAATTCACTGATACCTGATATTCTGGAGTGATAACTGATTGTATCTGGTTTGCCATCAACAATTAGATATATTTCAAAGGACTCATCTGTATTCAAATAGAAATCCGTAACACTTAGAACCGTTCCGTCTATCTTTGTATTAGATGACACTTCTTCTGTAATTGCATCATTTGATGATTTTACAACTTGCCCATAGACCAATTGACTGCTACCGTAAAAATTAATTGCAAAAGTGTCCTTAAAATCCTCGTTTGTAACAGCATATGCACCTGTATTAGCGACAGTAATGACATAAACGTAAGGTGCATTTACAGGCTCTCCATCATATAGAAGTTGAAGTCTATTGTCAGATGATTTTCTTGTGATCATAGGATAAAAATAGTCCAGAGTACAAGTCAATTCTTTTTGAGGAATATCACTCGCCGTTACACCCGGTGATGGAAGTATCCAAGTAACCGCCCACGAGAAAATAGCCCCCACAATCGCACTTACAATAATGGTCAGCCCCAAGTATTTCTTCAAGAAATTGCAAACTTTTGTTCTCATATTGACTTATTTCTCCTAATTGCGATATTGTCTCCAACAATTATACAACACATCATCAATATTATCAATTCAAATATAAAAGAAATTGAGACTGCTAAATGACACCTTTAATCTGTGCATTTCACTAAATAAATAGCTTTGATGAGGGCACTGGTGCAATAGCCAGCGTTTTCCTGCCCGTACATAGCCGTCTGTATCGTAAGATATGGGCGGCTATTATTATGCAAGAAATAAACAGGCCGTCGATATTAATTGATTGATTGGTTCATAAACAAAAGCAGGAAATGCTTTTCAGCACCTCCTGCTTTTTTATATTGCCTACTGTAAAAAATTAGCTTTTCGTTTTTAGGAGTACTTCTATCACAAAACTGGCGATTGTTACACCATTTACCAAAATCGTCGTGATTGCTACCAAAACTTCTATCGGACCAAATTGAAGACCAATTTTATCTTCCATCAGTTGTTTGATTTTTTGGGAGATTTGATCTGCCTTACTCTGGTTGCATTCATCCTCTGCCTGAAAAAGTGTCTCTTGAAATTTATGTAGCGACTGGCTTCGCCAAAAGAGAAACATCCTGCGCAATAACACTTTGGGTAGCAAAAACAGAACAATAAAGGTACCAAAACCAAAGAAGAGAACCAGCGCTACCATCAAGCTCAGGCAGAATATATCTGTGTTACTCAAGGATGTAGCCTCCCATTTTCGCAGACCACGGTACATCATAATTGCACCGGAAATAGTAAACAGGCAAGACACAATTAAAAATGTTGTAGATCCTCTCTGAGCACCCTGCCTTAGATTTTGATAGCCTTCTGTCGCAGAAGGAGTGTATTTGTTGTATTTTAGCGATTCCAGTGTCGAAACACGGTACAAAAAATAAGCATATACAATGCAGGTATAGTAGCTCGAAAAGTTCAATATTAAAGTAATACCCAGTAAGATAACCATGGAGATACCCAAAAAATCAGTTGGAATCATTTGATAGTGAAACAGCGCCCAAGCAACATATATCCAGCAAAGCGACCAGATTAGTAAATAGGTAAGCTTAAATACTGTCAGAGCACCTGTTTCATACTGATTTTGAAAGCTGAATTGCCTAATCCACTGCCGATGCTTTTCTGCAAGTTCACGATACTCTTCTCCATCAAAAGCGTTGTCCAAGCTCTGTGTTTGCTTAAAGAAAAACGGTGCCCCGCCAATCCAAATGACTATGGTAACCATGCTGATAAGTTGGCAAATTAGCAGTTCCCAGCATACCGAC
>CAMWQV010000238.1 GCA_947176425.1 uncultured Clostridia bacterium | reverse complement strand
TTGCTGGCATAGCGTCTTAAAAAATGCTTTATGGACTTGGACGAGCTGATTGTCCGGGAAGCCTGAAAAGAAATTCCTGAGATTTTTGCTCAGGATGGGGAAGCTGCTTTCCGCGATTTGGAAAGCAGGGTGGTCCGGGAAGCCGGAAAGCATACCGGCAGCGTTATCAGTACCGGCGGCGGCGTGGTGCTTCGGGAGGAGAACTATGCGCCCCTCCATCAAAACGGCGTTATTTTTCATCTGACGCGGAATCTTGACGCACTGCCGACAGAGGGCCGTCCGGTATCTCAGAGTACCAATTTGACCGAACTGTGGGAGAAGCGTAAACCGCTGTATCAGGCGTTTGCGGACAGGACGGTCAATAATGACGGAACGCTTGCAGATACCCTGGAAAAAATTACAGAGGAGTTGAATATGCTGTGAAGCTGTTGTTTCTGAACGGTCCAAACCTCAATATGCTGGGAATCCGGGAGCCGGATATCTACGGAAAGCAGACATACGCTGATTTGGAAGCGTTTATCGGCGCGTTCTGCCGGGAATTGGGTATTGAGTATGAGATCAAACAGTCCAACTACGAGGGCGGACTGGTAGACGCGATCCAGGCGGCCTATGGAACGATGGACGGAATTGTCATCAATCCCGCCGCTTATACCCATACCAGTGTGGCGGTGCTGGACGCGTTAAAAGCGGTGGCGCTGCCCGCGGTGGAAGTCCATCTCTCCAAAGTGTCCGAGCGGGAGGATTTCCGCCAGATCTCCTATGCAGGTATGGCGTGTGTCAAGACTTTTGCGGGTTATGGTTTTGACGGTTACCGTATGGCGGCGGAATATCTCTTAAAACGGGGCTAACCTTTTCTGTGCGTTTTACATACAATGGCCTGTAAAGGAGGCTGTTGTTATGGAAAATTCGATTCTTAATCAATTCCCGGAAGCGGCTGTTACATATGATTACCGCATGTATGACCGAATTTGGCAGCGCGTTTCTCCGGACCTGGACCCGTATCCCGAAACCCGCGCCGCTGCTGCAAGCAATACAGCTGATCCCAATGCAGCTTGCGCTGTACCCACGCCGCAAGCTGTACCCGCACCGCAGACTGTACCCACACCGCAGTCTGTACCTGCACCGCAGACGGCAGATGTACAGACTGCTAACGCCGCCGCGCCGGTACCGGCATCCGATACTGCTGCGGCGGTGGCGGCGGAAGCGGAACTGCCGGGGGCGGAAATGAATCCCTGCTGTATGGGGACAGACGCACAGGATTCGCTGGAGGTGCTGGCAGGTTTCATAGAAGAAGAACTGGCGGAACGCCGCTGCTGTCTGACGCTCTGCCGCGGAGTGCGAAGCGCGCCGGCGGTCCGGCTTCTGCGCCGTATCGCGGCGGAAAAGCAGTGCGCGGCAAGGGAGATGTGTACGGCGTATTATCTGATTACAGGTACCTGCTATACGCCCAATGTCACGGTAGAACATATGCAATGGGAAAATCTGGCTGCGGCGATGCGGTCCTGCTATCACCAGGAGGCGTGCAACGGGTTCAATTACCAGCGCGCCGCGGAAGGAACGCTGGACCCATGCCTGCAAAAGCTGTTTACCCGTTTGAGCCAGCAGTCCTACCGCCGTGCGGATGATGTTATGGCGCTGTTGTGCCAGCTTTTGTGCCAGTAAAAAAACAGTATATAAAAATCAGGAGGATAAAAAACCATGCTGAACAATCGAGACGAAGCGCTGACGCTTCTGCGCAAGTACAATCAGGAGCCGTTTCATATCCTGCACGCGCTGACGGTGGAGGGCGTTATGGAGTGGTACGCCAAAGAGCTGGGCTATGGAGACCAGGCCGCTTTTTGGGGAACAGTGGGCCTGCTGCATGACATTGATTTTGAGCAGTGGCCGGAACAGCACTGTCAGAAAGCGCCTGAACTGCTGCGGGAAGCAGGCGCCGGTGAGGACCTGATCCATGCGGTCGTCAGCCACGGCTACGGCCTCTGCGCCAATGTGGAGCCGGAGCATGAGATGGAAAAGGTCCTTTTTGCCGCCGACGAACTGACCGGTCTGATCGGCGCTGCCGCCCGGATGCGTCCCAGCAAAAGCGTCATGGATATGGAAGTCAGCAGCTTAAAGAAAAAATTTAAAGACAAGAAATTTGCCGCCGGATGCAGCCGTGACGTGATCCGACAGGGTGCGGAGCGTCTGGGCTGGGACCTGGACACCCTCTTTGAGCGGACCATTCTGGCAATGCGTTCCTGTGAAGCCTCCGTCAACGAGGCAATGGCCGCGCTTTGACAAAAACAGAGGGATGGCTCTCTGCCATCCCTCATCCGTATGGGAGGAGACTGGATATGGCCAGTAAAAAGCTGAAACTGCTTTTGTTAGCGAAACTGTTTCAGGAACAGACCGATGAGGACCATACTGTTACTGTAAAGGATATTATCGCTTATCTCGCGGGCTGCGGCATTCCCGCCGAACGCAAAGCGGTCTATGAGGACATCGACCTTCTCCGCGAATTTGGGATGGATATCATCCGCAGGGTCAATAAAACATATAGTTACTATCTGGGCCAGCGTGATTTTGAGCTTCCTGAGCTGAAAATGCTGATCGACGTGGTGCAGTCCTCGCCGTTTCTGACCACGAAAAAAAGCGTCGAACTGATCGGGAAGCTGGAACGTCTTGCCAGCGCTGCGCAGGCCGGTTCACTCCGCCGTCAGGTCTATGTCCTGAACCGCGTCAAAACCCGCAACGAACAGCTCTATTATAATATTGACGGCATCAATCAGGCGATTAACGAAAACCGCTGTATCCGTTTCCGCTATTTCGACTGGACCCTGAACGGTGAACGCGCTTACCGCCATAACGGAAAAGTTTATCGTGAATGTCCCGCGGCCCTCTGCGTGGACCGCAACTATTATCTGATTACATACCGTCCCGAGCAGGAAAAATTCATTCATTTCCGCGTGGACCGCATCGGCGGCCTGCAAGTCACGGATATCCCCCGCCCGCCGCTTCCGGCCGGGTTCAACCCCGCCCGTTATGTCCGCACGATCTTCGATATGCACAGCGGCGACACCCAGCGCGTTACCCTGGAGTTGGACAGGCAGCTGCTCAATGTTGCGATGGACCGTTTTGGCCGTGACGCCTTTTACCGCCCCGGCCCCTCCGATACGGTCATCGTTACGGCGGATGTGGAGGTCAGCCCCACGTTTCTCAGCTGGGTCCTCTGTTTTGGCGGGAATGCCTGCATTATTTCACCGGATTCAGCCCGTGACGCCCTCCAGAAACTGGCCCAGGACGCTTTAAACCGGTATACGGACGAATAACTCCCGATCTCCTGCTGTATGACAGAAGACCGGGAGATTTTTTATGAAACTGACTAAGCGGCCTCGTCCGTTGACACAGCCTCTTCGTCCTGTACCGTTTGCACTGTCAGAGCAGCGTGATCCGCATCGAACCACTCCACATTCAGCGGCAGCAGCGCCGCGGCATCTGCAAGAGACACATACAGCGTTCCTTTGTAGGTGAATCCGTTTGCGGCGTCATCGGTCCGCAGTGTCACCGGACCGGGTATAACGCGTTCGGTATTTCCAAGAGGCACAGGGAGTTTGACCGGTTCGGCATCTTCGGCATTTTCAACGGGTTCTTCCGTTGTTTCGGTTTCCGCTGTGTCCTCGCTGTCTGATTCCATTTCGCCGGTTTCTTCTGGTTCTTCCGTCTCTTCCGGTTCAGGCATCAGCGTTTCCAGAAGGGCGTCAACCGGTACATAGCATACACCCTCCAGCGTTCTCACCGGCCAGTCAACAACCGTATCGTTTACAGTGATCTCGCCGGTAAAAGCCGCGGATACCGGCATTTTTTGAGACAGGTCATAAAACGCTTTCGCAATATCCGCACGAATGGTATAAGAGTGATAGACATAACTGTAATCTCCCGTGGAGAACGAAAATTCCTGGGGTTCCAAGCCAACGTATTCCTGTACACGGGACAGAACGGTCTGCGCTTCAATAGAGGAGATATAGCGGTCGGGGACAAAGAAGTTGTCCGCCGCTCCGGAAACCAATCCGGCACTGCGGGCGGTCATAACAGCGTTATAATACGGGCTGTCCTGGGACACGTCATCGAATGCCGGCGTTTCAGCATCGTAGCCGGAGAGACCGAAAAGCTCCGTTGTCAGCGTCAGAAAATCGCCCCGGGTCATGCCGTGGTTAGGCGAAAAGGTGTGGGAACTGGTAGCGGGCATCACGCCGTCGTCAACGACTGTTTGGAACACTTCGGCCTGTTCTTTGTGCCGTCCCAGGTCTGCAAAGCCGGTCAAAGTAAGCGGCGTGCGGTCGTCATAAGCGGGGGACGCGTAGCCGTGTATGCGCTGCGCGTCCAGCGGATAGCAGTTGACGGTCACATAGTCCGGCGGCTCTTTGGAATCGTTCCGCACCCCGGCGGCTTCCAGATGTGGCTGGTCCAAACGGTTGGCAAGGGCGTTTCCTTCGATGGTAAAGACATAGCCGTTTTCCGCGTACAGCACGATGCCGGTATGGTTTTTCACGGAACCGGAGGGATACCGGACGTAATTATAGAAGAAAATCACGTCGCCCTGCTGAGGGACATATGTACCGCCGCGGGACGCGCTTTTATGATACAGGCCCAGTTCGGTAAACTGCCGGACGTGAGTTGAACAGGAGCAGTTGCGCGGGAATTGGCTGGTGGGGACAT
>CAMWQV010000237.1 GCA_947176425.1 uncultured Clostridia bacterium | reverse complement strand
AGAACTCCGTATTTTGATCGTCGTAGTCAAAATCTCCTGCTGCACCGGAAAGATCCCGCATTTCTGTCAGGCTGCCGGTTTTGTTTGTCATGTACTGTTTGATTGTTTGCAAAGTAACGTGCATATAGCCATAAATGCGGCGCACCGTCAGCAGAAAAGAGTGAACGGAACTTTCCATCCGCTTCAAAAGGTTGATGCTCATCAAACGCCGGATACCTGCTTCACGGCCTTTCCGGAAAGTCTCGGTTTCCTTTTCATCCAAATATTTGTGGAGTTTGCTGGCGTGTATGTACGCTGTAGGAGTATATATCGTTAAATGCAGCTTGTTCAGGCTCTCGAACACTTCCCTGTAATTGATTGCGCCTAATAAATCCGTCAATTTTGGCTGTAGAGAAACCGGTTTATTTCGTGCCGGGAAAGATCCGATATCTGCAACATCATAGTAAGTCTGTATATGTTTTCTTGAACGGGCGATGGTAACGCTGTCCAATATTTCAAAAAAGTCAAAATCCAGTCTGGACAGAAGTGAAGCGGTCGTGCGTTCTTCATCCGGCAGCTTGCACCATGCGTTATAGACGCTCTGTGCCTGACGGAAAATCGTATCAATATCAGATTTTGTATTCAGTTTTTCATTAAATTCGGTCGGATCACCCTCGTAAGCTAACGCCAGTTGATTGCGAAGATCATAAAACCGGTTATTAACTGGCGTAGCAGAAAGCATCAGTACCTTTGTTTTTACGCCGGGCTTTATCACGCGGCTCATAAGGCGCATATAGCGGTTTTCTTTTTCCACATTCCCGTTGCCTGTACCGTTGCCGTTTCGGAAATTATGGCTTTCATCTATCACAACAAGATCATAATTTCCCCAGTTAATTCGATCAATCGGAAGCCCGATTGCAGTGTTTCCTTTGTCTCTCGAAAGATCGGTATGGTAGAGAACATCATACCGCAGACGGTCGTTTGCCAAGGGATTATTAATGAGATTCCCGCGATAAGTCATCCAGTTTTCAGAGAGTTTTTTAGGGCAAAGGACAAGGACGTTTTTGTTGCGGCCTTCGTAATATTTGATGACTGCAAGAGCGGTGAACGTCTTGCCAAGTCCAACGCTGTCAGCAAGAATGCAGCCATTATACTGCTCCAGCTTGTTAATAATGGCGAGAGCCGCATCTTTTTGGAAGTTGAACAGTTTGTTCCATACAATACTGTCCTTAAAGCCGGTTGCCTCATTGGGCAGCACATCATCTGAAATGTCTTCTAAAAACTCACTGAAGATATTGTAAAGCGTCATGAAATAGACTAATTCCGGTGAGTTTTCCTGATAAACAGCAGAAATCATTTCAATCACTTCTGCTGTAACATCGGATAGCTTCTCCTCATCATTCCAGATCACATCAAACATACGCAGAAATTCTGCGCTGGCAGGGTTCTCAAAACGGGTGATCATATTTGTCAGATTGTTGCCGCGCTCACAACCAAGATCCACGGTTGTAAATGTATTTATCGGAAAATAGGTGTAATCATTGTCTGCACTTTGTACCAGCAGAAAATTGTTCATACCTTCCCTTGTCGTGTTGGACTTAAACCGTGCTTTTCGGCGTATCCATTCTGCACATTCCTGTGCAACAGCTTTTTGCTTTAATTCGTTGCGCAAACGTATCTCAAACTCTGTACCATATAGACTTTTTTCTCGTTTCAGGCGTGGAATATAAAATTCCCGGCGTTCTTTCTGTGTTTTTTCTGCAACGAAAGTCGGTGAAGTGAAAATAAATTGCAGTTCCTCACAGGACTCCAGCTGCGTTTTGAGCTCCTGGTAAGCATAAATGGAGAAGCAAATGGCTGCAATGGATATGCGGCTGCCAGACTGCAATTTCTTTTTCAGATCATCTTTTACTACAGAGGTCGTATTATTAAATATCTCCATAAGTACCCTCCTCTTTGCTTAGGCATTGTCTGATTTTTGTATATTATAGCACGTTGCTGTACTGCCGTCAAAGGGGTGTTAACCTAAGTCGGTGTAAAATATTTGCAGGGATTTTTTACTGCCGGGCTGTTGAGCCTTCTAAGGGCAATAAAAAGTATTTGTAAATGGAAAAAATTGTTTGGAAAATTCTTCTTTCAATCTACCACTACCTCAGTCTTCAGTTTTCCCGACATTAATTTTACACTGGCCTGTTGGACATCGCGACTTGAAAAATATTTTTAAATAGGGTATAATATGAAATATACCAAATAAATGGTTCTTAATTTCTTATAAATTAGAGGAATGGGCAGAGATTTATTCGGACTCTGGCTTTGAAAACGATTATTGATAGAAAATCCCTCACAAGAGAAAGCCTGCTTTCTGAAGCTGAGATCACCCTTTTGACGCAGTTACTGTAAAGTAAATTATACTCACACAATCAAGAAGCAGTCAATGCGTAAATTATTTTTACTTGTCATATTCTGTGCAGCAAGGATTCTTAAGCGTTTATTTCCGAGATCTTATGCTATACTGGCTATATCCCAAATTAAGGAGGCATCCAATGAGATTTGCTATGTCATACAGCTGTGGAAAGGACAGCACGCTCGCCCTTCACAAAATGCTGGAACAGGGACATGAACCGGTCTGTCTGGTCGTTATGGTAAACGAAGCTGCCAGACGTTCCTATTTCCACGGCGCGGACAAAACCATGCTGAAACGTTACTCAGAAGCCCTGGTTCTCCCAATGATAACCTGTCCGGCTGGAGGAGAAAACTATCAGCCAGCCTTTGAAACAGGTCTGAAAAAAGCAAAAACGATGGGGGCTGAAGCAGTCTGCTTTGGCGACATCGATCTGGAACAGAACCGGCAGTGGGAGGAAGACCGCTGTAAAGCTGTCGGATTGATCCCCTGCTTTCCTCTTTGGCAGCAGGGGCGGGAGGAAATCGTCTATGAGCTGATCCGGCTGGGCTATCAATGCCTGATAAAAAGCATCAACCTGACAGTTCTGCCAATGGACCTCTTAGGAAAAATGATCGACAGTGCATCCGTCTCCGTGATGAAGTCGGCGGGTATTGATATCTGTGGAGAAAACGGTGAATATCATACGCTGGCAGCAGATGGACTGGTTTTCCGGAAACCGCTGCATTTCCAGATCGGAGAAAAAATGATACTAGGCGATTATGCGGTAGTGGATATCAAATAATCAGTTTGCCTGTTGACAAATTATGTTTAAGATGTTATAGTAAAACACGCAAATTGAATAATACAGCCGGTGCCGGACCTCTCAAAAGGAGGAGCGGATAATAGGGAAACAGGTGAAAGTCCTGTACGATCTCGTCACTGTATGTAAGGAATGTGCCGTCTAAGTCAGCAATGACTGCCACTGATGAAAATCGGGAAGGCGATGGCATGTGTGGATTTACAAGTCAGGAAACCTGCCGGTTGTGGAGTACAGGAATATCTGTTTGGTATTCCAGATCACGAGGATTTGATCGTACTGTTTGTTACCGCGGTCATCTCTGGATGTCTGCGGATTTTTTATGTAATGGAAAGGAAAGTGTATCAGTATGCAGGGAAAATCTCAAGGTTCCAACAAGAAAATCGGAATTGCCGCTGTCTGTCTGGCGGTAGTAATCGTCGTGCTGCTTCTGGTCTGGCGTGTGGCTTCCCCAAAAGGAACTGCCGGTGACAAACAGATTACGGTAGAAGTAGTCCATGGTGACGGCAGCAGTAAGGATTTTGATTTGAAAACCCAGGAGGAGTACTTAGGGCCGGTCCTGGTGGCTGAAGGCGTGGTTGAGGACAACCAAGGCGCATATGGCCTCTATATCCTCACAGCCGACGGTGAGACCGCCAATGAGGCGAATCAGGAATGGTGGCAGGTCACAAAAGACGGCGAAAAACTGAACACCGGTGCCGACTCTACCCCGATTGCCGACGGCGAACACTACGAGTTGACCCTGACGGTAGGCTATGACGGCTAAAGCGGCGCTGGATAGGACAAAGGACATTACCCGCCTGGGCCTGCTGGCGGCATTGATGTTCGTAGCTAAAATGGTTATGGCCCCCTTCCCTAACATTGAACCGGTGTCCCTTCTGATTATCGTCTATATTTCCGTGCTGGGACTGAAAGCGCTGGTTCCGGTGTACATCTATGTACTGCTGGAGATTACCACATGGGGGCTTGGCTACTGGTCGTTCTGCTATCTGTATGTGTGGGCAGTGCTTGCAATGGCGGCCTGGTTTCTGCGGCGGATGGAATCCCCTTTCGGATGGGCGGTTTTGTCTGGGGCCTTCGGTCTGAGCTTTGGGGCACTGTGCGCTCTGACCTATTGGGCCGCGGAGGGCTGGACCTTCGCCCTGAGCTGGTGGGTGTCGAGTATTCCCTTCGACGTCCTCCACTGCGCCGGAAATTTTGTGATGGCGCTGGCTTTGTTCCGCCCATGCAAGCATGTCCTCCTTCGATTGACAGCTTATTGACAAAAAACGATACGAGCCGTATTGATAGTATCGGTTCGTATCGTTTTTTACGGAGATATTGATTGCTTTTCCTGTATAACTGTGCTATGCTTAACATACTCAAGCTAATAAAAGGATTGGTATTAACGCTATGCCGGAAAACAAAAATCTTCCTTCTCCGCAGGATGTGGAGGGCGCTTTGAACGAGATCGACAAGAACCTTCATAAAATGCTCCTGCTGGCGGAACTGTCTGCCAGCGACCTGAATCTGGACCGGGACGCAATGCAAAA
>CAMWQV010000236.1 GCA_947176425.1 uncultured Clostridia bacterium | reverse complement strand
GCGTCCGATTGCCAGACAGGGACCGAAGTTCAGAACCGGCGGGATGCCCAGTTCTTTGCACACAGCCTCCAGATTCGGACCCGCCAGTTCAGCAGCTTCCGGCGTCATAAGACCGATGTTCTCCAGGCCGCCGGAGGAACAGCCCGCTGTCAGGACCAGAATGTCACGGGAAATCAGCTCTTTGGTCAGCGCGGCGGTCAGCGTATCATGACCGTAAGCCACGCTGGAGCAGCCCACAACAGCAGCCAAGCCCTTGATCTTCCCGGAGGCAATCAGGTCGATCAGCGGTTTCCAGCTGCCGCCCAGGAATTGTTTCAGACTGCCCTCGCTGACGCCGGTGAGGGTATTTTTATTGCCGTGGTCAGCGAACAGGTTCATCGGAACAGCGCCCCGGCGTTCTTTATACGCGGCGATAATCTCGTCAATAATGCGGTCGCCGTCCTCCTGACGGGTCTCATAGTTGAACGGGATATACTCCGCGTTGGCTTTTTTCGCTACCACATCCAGGCAGATCTGCTTGATTTTCAGTTCCTCGCAGATGGGTTCGATTCCGGGCAGCGTGCAGTTAAACTCGCTGAGAACCGCGTCGATTGCGCCGCAGGAAAGCACCGCCTCAGAGATATAGTTGTTCCCGGCGTGACCGTCGAAAATCTCCGTATAGTGTGCGCCGCGCAGCTGCAAGTCCTGTCCTACGCAGGTACAGCCCACCAGTTTGAATCCCTTTGCGCCCGCGGCCTGGGCTTTCGCGACAACGTCTTCATCCAAAAGCCGGTCCTGGATATAGGTAAACAGGGAATGCTGATGGCCGGTAATCAGAATATTGATGTAGTTGGGGTCGATGACGTTCATGCCCACCGGCGCGGAACGAATCACAGGGTCGCCCAGAACTACGTCATTGAGCAGGTTGGTCAGCTGGAGGCCGTAGAGGCCGGTAGAGATGCCCAGGCGCAGGCAGGAAAGCATCATCTCAACGGGGTCGGAACTGAGATTGGTCGATGTTTTTACAACGTTATTGAACACCTCGCCTTTCGCGCCGCCGGGCATGATTCCCAATTCTTTCCAGCGTTTGACGCGGGGCTCATAGGCCAGTTTTTCCACCAGCTCCATGGGTTCATACTCGGGACGGTAGAGGTCGGAGAGGACCTTGTCCGCAACTTTTACGCACAAATCATATTTGTCCTCACCGGAAACACCCAAAAGTTCCGCCAGATGGTTCAGGGCTTTTTCACTGCGGATTTTGTCTTTATGAAGACCGGTATTTTTCAGCTGCCGGGCTGTATTCTCCACAACATGGATATAGCAGCCGGAACCGGCAGCGACCGCCCGCAGGAAATTCCGGGCAACAATGGTATCCGCGTTTGCACCGCAGATGCCGCGGGGTGCGTCGGGGGTAATGCGGCAGGGCCCGTTGGCGCACAGACGGCAGCAGACGCCCTGCAAACCAAAGCCGCATTTTGTAGACTGGCCTTCCACACGATGGTGCGCCGTCTCCAGCGGAAGCTGCCGGATATAGTTTTCCATCGGCTTGTCCGCACTTTGGCAGGTATTGCGGCTCAGGCAGTCGGTACAGCTGTTCATAAGATTTTTCCTCCTCCATGAATGATCTCTAAATATGACAGTCAGGTTGTCATTTGTACAGTTTATCATAAATAGGGCAGGTCTGCAAGACATTTATCGGGTCAAACTGACAAAAACAATTTCTCTGAAATACACAAAAAATTCTCTTCTATTTTGTTGCTTTTTACAAATGGGAGTGAGCGGGAATCAGTGGTATAATAAATCAAAAACAAACGTCACTGTCAGAAATGGAGAAAGAACATGGTTGTAACGATCCGCTCCCTGGGCTTGCAGGGAATCACAGGCTATGAAGTTTCGGTAGAGTGCGCTTTGTCCGGCGGACTGCCTGCCTTTGATATTGTAGGACTGCCGGACGCTTCAGTCAAGGAATCCCGGGAACGTGTCCGGGCGGCGATCAAGGGCTGCGGCGCGAAATTCCCGGCTTCCCGTATCACGGTCAACCTGGCTCCCGCCGCACTGCGGAAGGAGGGGACCGTATACGACCTGCCGGTGCTGCTGGGCATTCTGGCGGCGCAGGGAGACGTAGACGCGCCGCCGGATACAGCGGCATTTTTAGGGGAATTATCCCTGACCGGCGCACTGCGGCCCGTTACAGGCACGCTTCCTATGGCAATGGCGGCTGTTCGCGCAGGGGTTCGGGAGCTGTACGTCCCCGCGGAAAACGCCGCTGAGGCAACGCTCGCCGGAGGTTTGCGGGTGTATCCCGTGGAGGATACGCCGCAGCTGCTGGCCCATCTGCGCGGGGAACACCTGATTCCTCCCGCCCAGGAGTGGACGCCGAACGGTCCGCCGGAAGCAGGACCGGATTTTTCTGACGTTATGGGACAGGAAAACGTCAAGCGGGCTTTGGAGATTGCCGCCGCCGGGGGACACAACATTCTGCTCATCGGCTCGCCGGGTTCGGGAAAATCCATGCTGGCCCGGCGTCTGCCGTCAATTCTGCCCACGATGACCCGGCAGGAGGCGCTGGAAGCGACAGAAGTCTGGTCCGTAGCCGGAAAAACAGACCGTCAGCGCCCGCTGCTGACACGGCGTCCCTTCCGCAGTCCGCATCACACCGCTTCCGCCGCGGCTCTGGCAGGAGGCGGAACGTTTCCCCGTCCGGGAGAAATTTCCCTCGCGCATAACGGGGTGTTATTTTTAGACGAGCTGCCGGAGTTTTCTAAAGACGCTATTGAGGTATTGCGCCAGCCAATTGAGGACGGAGAGATTACGATTACACGGGCCGCTGGTTCGGTCTGTATGCCAAGCCGGTTTATGCTGGTCTGCGCTATGAACCCCTGCCGGTGCGGCTGGCGCGGGCACCCGTCCGGACGCTGTACCTGTTCCGAAGCCGCGGTCGAAAAATATGCCAGCCGCATTTCCGGCCCGATGCTGGACCGTATGGACCTGCATGTGGAGGTGCCGTCAGTAGAATTTGAGGCCATGCGGCGGAAAGAGATACCGGAATCCTCCGCCGCCGTCAAAGAACGGGTGGACGCCGCACGGAAACTGCAAGCGGAACGCTTTGCGGGGACAGAAGTATCCTGCAACGCCCACATGACGCCGCCGATGCTGGGACAGTTCTGCACGCTGGACGATGTCGGAGAAAAGATGCTGCGGGTGGCGTTCCAGCGAATGGGACTGACCGCCCGCAGTCATGACCGTATTCTGCGCGTTTCCCGGACCATCGCTGATTTGGACGGCGCGGAGGAGATTTCGGTGACGCATCTTGCGGAGGCGATCCAGTACCGCAACACTAAAATTTTGCGGCAGTGACCGCAGGAAGGAATAACCATATATGAAATGGCTTGCTTTACATATTGACACGAACCCCGCAGGCTTGGAACCGGTACAGACCATGCTCAGCGGTCTGGGAATCGACGGGCTTGTGATTGAAGATGAGGAGGATTTCCGCCGTTTCCTGGAGCAGAACCAACAGTACTGGGATTATGTGGATGAAGAACTGGACCGTTCCATGACCGGAAAATGCCGGATTACGTTTTATGCGGAAGAAAGCGGGGCCGGGTTCGCACAGGTCGCCGCGGTACGGATTGCGCTGGCGGAACTGAAAAAGAAACATGAAGAATACGCGCCTCTGCTCATGACAATAGACGGCATCGAAGACGCGGACTGGGAAAACAACTGGAAAGCATTTTATAAACCGATGGAAATAGGGGAGCGGCTGATTGTTATTCCGGAGTGGGAGGAGGCCGAGACCCACGGACGCGCCGCCCTGCGTCTGAATCCCGGACTGGCCTTCGGCACCGGCGGACACGCAACAACCCGTCTGTGTCTGACTGCGCTGGAAAAATATGTGCGTCCCGGAATGAAAATGCTTGACCTGGGCTGCGGGAGCGGTATTCTGTCTATCGCCGCGCTGCTGCTGGGCGCAGACAGTGCGATGGCCTGCGATGTGGACGATAAAGCGGTGGATATCGCTTATGAGAACGCCGCCCTGAACCATGTCGGAAAAGACCGCTATACCGTCCTGGCTGGGGATATCCTGGGAAACAGCGGTTTTCAAAAAGAACTGGGCGGCGGTTATGATATTGCCGCCGCGAATATCGTCGCGGATGTTATTATTGCGCTGGCCCCTAATGTGCAGTATCTGGTGAAGAAAGGCGGAATCTTTCTGTGTTCCGGGATTATTGACGAGAGAGCGGAAGAAGTACGGGGCGTGTTGGAAGCAAGCGGCCTGACGATTTTGGAGGCAAACGCTTCAGAAGGCTGGTACAGCTTTGTATGCCGGTTGGCGGAATAGGCGAATGAACAAAGAGAGGACTGCTGCACAGCATTCCTCTCTTTGCTTGATTTCCTTTAATAGAGGTCATACAGCATGGTTTTCCTTATAGTACATCCTTCGTACCCTCTATCAGCTCTGCCATTAACTGCGCCCCAAAATGGAACGCAAACCGGAACCGGTCAAAGTTCATCATGTCCGCAATTTTCTTGTCAGCGTCAAAGTACGCTTCTAACAGTTTCTTCTGCTCGTCCGTCATAGACGCAGTAAGTAATTCCAGATTTTCGCATTTAATGCGCGCCGCTCTGACAAAAGGTGAATCGGGGCTATGAGTTTTACTTTGCGGCAGGTTGTACAGCATTTCTAAAATATTTTCCACGTTTGAACCGTCCTTTCTCTTTTTCCGACTAAGAGGGAACAAGAATATTATATAC
>CAMWQV010000235.1 GCA_947176425.1 uncultured Clostridia bacterium | reverse complement strand
CAAGCAGTTGTAAGTGTTATATTGTCGGAATTCCTGAACTAGAGTTTACACGTGTAATAAATCACTCCCTTTATTATGTCTCATGAGCAGTGATAATGAGGACCAGCACCCTCCAGCGACTTTGGAATCAGAACCAGCGATACCCCCGGAAACGGTTTCGCCTTTTCCTGTAGTCCCTTATTCATACGTCGGCAAACATTTTGCTTCTCCTAAGAATCCATAGCTGATCTGAAAAATCCCAATAAAGATTGCAGCTATACCCCGGACTTACTGCTGTCCGACATGGATTCCTTCATCAACAAATTCCATAAAGAGATTGCGTAGTACAGCAATCCCTTCTGCACGGTTGTCTTTCCAGACATATCACCAGTGCAGCTTGCTTATCTGCACCAGCGGTTTGGAACAATCTCAGACGCGACAAATGATGTATTGAAACAAATACAAAAAAGTATGGAAAGGAGGTCTTGAGCATAGATTCCATGACAAAAAATAAGACAACCACAAATCCCGTTGATACGAAAAAAGGCTACCAGATGACGGTTGGACGGGATGTGGTTCGTGTTATCAGCGTATTCTGCGGCACCAGGACATCCAGCGAAGTGATTCATGAGGCGGCAGTCAAGAAGATTCTTTTTGAGAAACCGGCAGGATAACCCCACAAAAATATGGCTCTGAAACAACAGGACAGCAGCTTGACTTTCGCACTTTAGTGCGCTAAACTATCCCTGACAGTCGTACATAAACCCTGTTGTTTCTCTGACTGATTAGGAGGCAGTTCTATGAGAGAACAGCAGAAGTATCGGGCCGCCGTCTACTGTCGGATTTCGTCCGAAGATGGTCCCGATCATGAATCCATGAGCATTGGAAATCAAAGGTCCCTGCTGACCGAGTATGTGGACAAGCAGGGCTGTGAAATCGTTGCCACCTATATCGACGATGGATTTTCCGGTACAAATTTCGACCGGCCCGGTTTTCAGCGAATGATTGCGGATATTGAGAAAGGACGGGTCAATCTGGTCATTACCAAAGACCTTTCCCGCCTGGGCCGCAACTATATCCTGTGTGGGCAGTACACTGAGATCTATTTCCCGGAGCGTCATGTCCGCTATATCGCACTGAATGACGGCGTTGATACCCTGAACCAGACCAGCAGCATGGACATCACCCCCTTCAAGCATATCCTAAATGAAATCTTCTCTTTAAGTAGGGACAACTAAATATGGCAGCAGAACAGTTGGCTATGCTTTAAGAAAAGTAAGATAGGGGTGGCTGGGCAGGATAGATGCCACCATCCGTACCCAAGAGGGTTGAACTAAAGGCCGACGGCTCCAAAAGGAGCTGTCGGCCTTTGCCACGGGCTTCAGATTTTCCAATTCAGGATTCTCCCAAAGGGGCGATATCCTAGGCGCGAATGCTCATGACATATAAACTAACATCGCGTTAGACAACCACCCTCGCTATTCCCAATATGTGACTATAGACTATACGTATGGCAGGCAATTAACCATGACCATAAATCGCATGATGAAAAACGGTTAAACCTTACTACCATTTGTAAGAAACTAATACTTATCAACCGTTAGCTTATGTTTTCTAGTGCATGACCTCAACCCCAAAAGCATATTATAAGAGAGTATGTCAGGTTTAAATCTTGTCATACTCTCTTTGACAGTGTTGCTTCATCAATAAAGTAAATATTCCCTCTAGCTCTTGTAAGTGCAACATATAGTTTATTCCTAGTGGATGGCGCTAGTTCAATTAATTTTCCGGCGCGATACAATTTTAATGTTTTTTTATTTAACAAAATGCATACATCTTGATAACAATCTTCGCCCTTTGTCTCACCCCAATTTCTATGATCCGCACCATATTGTTTTGCATTTTGGTAGTGAAGTTTTATAATACTACTGTTAAGAAGAATTTCACTAATCGATCGAGCATCTGATATGTACGATATACTACTGCCATTAAGCTCCTCATGATTTGAAAATATATCTATCCCAAGGTTAGTTCTAACATATTCACATATTGCTTTGCTACAGCGCCAACTGTTCTTCAATGCTGTAGTATCAACTAAAAACCCCTTCTTTTTAAAACGATTCTCATAGGTAACACGATTATCAAATAGCTTAGCGTTTACATTTCCATCTCGACTTGTATCATAAGTATGTTGATAAAAATCTCCGACAAATAGCATATTCATGTCCGTAGCCATAAGTTGCTCTAAGTAATTGAAATCTCGACCAGCTATGTCCTGAACTTCATCGATAATCAATTTATCAAAGTATCTTTTAAGGCGGCATTGTATATCGGAAATAACCGTTTTTTGCTCCAATAGTAATCCTATCCTATTGCTATATAAATGACGATTCTTTGTTATATAATATAGGCGATCAGATTGCCTTATAGTCCTATTTTTATTAGGAGTGTAGCAAATTCCAATTGCACCATATTCATCGGCTAAAAACGGTTTATAACAGAATCGGTACAAAAATGTAAAGTACTTCATCAGACTTATATTTTCAGGCCAATACCCGTTGAACTTTTGAAGTATTTTTCGCAATAAATTATTGTAATTAGCATCTGTATATGTAATAATGAGATATCGTTCTTCTAATGACAGACTGTTAACAATATACGTTGTTTTTCCCGAACCGGCAACCGCAAAAATCACTTTCTTATCCATTCTATTGCCTCTCTAATATACTTGGGAACGCAGATTGTTTCAGACTGGCTTAATAATATATATGCAGCTTCAGTTTTATTTTTCAGCATATAGTTCAATGCGTCATCACCAAAAAGTCTATCACAAAGCGATCCATTATCACCATATAAAACCACTTCAAATGTTCGCTTGTCATCATCTGGTTCATAGCATATTTTTATATTGTCATCATTCGCAAACGCTTCATATTTATCTATACAATTTTTCTGCTTATCGCTGTCGTTATCTGTTATTACAGCAACCCTACTATTTAAACATTTTGCAACTTCAAGATACCTTTTAAAGCTCAAACCGCGTATATTTATGATTTGAACACTATCATCCTCGGGTTTATGTTCAGTAACTGTTTCATAAAAATGCTCAAATAGCATATATTCGGATGGTCCCTCAACAAGAATTGCTCGATTCGCTATAGCGAATTCAATGATACCTGCTGGAGGAGCTTTCAGAAAGTACTGTGCTGTTTCAGTCTCCAAACTGCTTAAAGATATTGGAGAATCTCCTGCCTGTTCGTGCATAATCAATAGATTTTGTAATTCAAGACGAGTACTGATTAAGCTACTATGCGTAGTAACAAATATCTGTCCACTTTTGGTTTCGGCGACACGCTGAACAAGTTTGCGCAAATTAATTAAACTTAGATGGTTTTCAGGTTCCTCAATTAATACTACATCTACATTTGTCCACGAGCGTTCCAGTGCAAAATCGGTCTTAATAAAAACCTGTTGACCTGTTCCTTTACTGTCTATACCAATTTCGTTATCATAAATCATCAGTGTATTTTCAAATTCAGCAGGCGCCGTTATTTTGAGTCCAAAAGCATATTTTTTCTCAGCACTAATACGTCCATTAAGAGCGCTAAGGCTATCTGCCCGAAAACTGTCTTTTAGTTGCCTATACTTACTTCGATGTACTGCACGCTCCTTAATATCATCTTCCGTATATTGAAAGTACATCCGACGAATAAAATCATTTGTTGCATACTCTGAATTCATATTTGTACTATCAATCATAATAGTGCGCAGTTTTTTCTTGTATCCAGAATACCCCTCGTCTGCAAATGTGGAGAATCGAATCGAATAGTAATCATAAGGAAAATAGTCTGCCTGCTGGTTTAGTGAATCCAAAATTTCAGTTCGATAATCTGGATTCGCTTCACAAATCAGTCTTATTCCATCACAAGCTGTACCATCTGTATTATTTCTCCCGTTCATTGTGAAATCAAAATCGCCATTTAAGTATAATTCAACAACTAATTTAGGAAGATTGTCAAAAGTACGAACTCCATTTCCAAATTCTCGCACCGCCTCCATATTAAGAAGACGATCTATGCCAATAGATTCAATTCTCCTTATACTACCACTTGCCACCAAATCAATTGCTTCAAGTACACTACTTTTTCCGGTCTCATTGTCTCCTGCTAAAACATTGAATCTTTGATTTGGTATAATAGTATAGTCTCTGAATCTTTTGTAGTTTTTAAGACATATTTTTGCTATAGTAGTTGGCATATTTAACCTCACTCCGGTCAACATTAGGTTTATAACATCTACCTGTCATTCTGAAGCTAAGTATATCATCCCTGATGTAAATAGTCAATATTTGGATTATAAGGAACGCGGTAATTGAATGAGTGAAAAAAGTATGAACAGCAGACCTTCCTGGCTCTCCCAAAGGAAGAGCAGTCAGCGGCTTCGCCGCTGACTGAGAGGGCTTTGGATGCAGTATTCCCCTTTTTGAAAGACTTTCAGTAGACGAAACTGCGTTCCTGGCCCTCTCCGTCACCGCCCATGGCGGTGCCACTTCTTCTAAAGAGAGAAGCAAGAGGGGCATACAGTGTGTTTGTGACTATTTGTTCACAGATTGTCTACTTGTTCAATTACCATGTGTAAGGAAACAAGGTATTTGAAAGGGGAAGCAAAATTATAACAAAAGAAAGAAATCGCAGGAATATAAAATGAGGGCATGTGATTCGGCATAAGACTGGGAGGGAGTGATTTATCACACGTGTAAACACTAGTTCAGGAATTCCGACAATATA
>CAMWQV010000234.1 GCA_947176425.1 uncultured Clostridia bacterium | reverse complement strand
GCCTGTGATCGCATGGGATATTGCTGGTCCTGCTGTTCCTATAGAAGTGGAATATGACGGCAGTCCGGTAGAGATTGCCGATTTGCAGGCGAAGGGCGCAGCTGCAAATTGTCCCCAGAAAGGCGAGGGGCAAGAGATTTCGTATTCTTACCGGAAAGGGAACGATAATGGCGGCGGTACTTTCACATATACAGGTGATTTCACGCCTGGTCTGCCCACGAATGCGGGTACTTATCAAATCAAAGCCAGTCTCTCCCAATGGGAGCATTATCAGGCGGCTGAAACAAGTACATGCCTGGAACTGACTATCAATAAAATAGACGCGCTTGACACTGAGCCAGAGGCTATAGCGTTGACCTATAACCGCGAATCCCAAAATCTGGTAACTGCGGGTACTTTAGTGGAACTCGCGGAGAAAGACGGTTTGAAGATTGAGTTTGCGGACAATGCAAACGGCCCTTTTACTGTGGATATTCCCACAGGCATCAATGCAAAGACTTACGAAGTTTGGTACAGAGTAACGGGCGCTGAAAACTATAATGGTGTCGAAGCAACTCAAATCCAGACGGTAAAGATTAACCCCAAGTCGATCATCCCCACAATCGACCTGTCGGAGACATCCTACGTCTTTGACGGCAGCAAGAAGGAACCGACAATCAGAGTCAGAGACGGTCAGACTGAAATCGAAGACGACCAGTACACGATTACCTGGAAAACTAATTTTACATCTGCTGGTACACATGAAGTTACCATTGCCCACAACAACAAGAACTATACATTCACACCGGTAACAAAACAAGTATCGATTGTTACAGCGACGCAGGATGGGTTAAGCATCACAGGCAAGCCGGAGCATGTATACTACGGCGACAAGATTACTACGTTGACAACGATAGGCGGTACTGGAAACGGGACTGTGAAGTGGAGTATTACGGCTGGTGGTAGCAATGCTGCCATTAACGCAGCAACGGGCGAACTCACCACGAAAGGCGTCGGCACCATCACAGTCACGGCGGAACGGACCTTAGCGAACTACGAAAAGGTTACAGCGACTTGTAATATTACTATAGAACCGAAACCCGTGACGGCGGAAGTGACGATTACACCAAAAGAATACGACACAACTAAGAATACTGTCGATACCACTGTAACAGCAAAAGTGCTCGATGATGATTTGGTAGTCTCTGGCGATGGTCCCATCACTATTACTGATCTGAAGGGCACATATGACGATGCTGACGTTGGAACGAGAAAAACAGTCACGCTGGACAGTTCTAATGTAACTGTGAACGGAACAGCCAAAAACAAATATAAAATCAGCTATCCCGCTACCGTCACGGCAGATATTATCCCCAAAGATATAGATACAACTGTGTCGGTCACGCTGTCGGACCACGATTTGAAGACAGACGCTAACGGCTATTTCTACAACTACGACGGCAAAGAGAAAACCCCGAATGTTACAGTTGAGTATACAGAAGACGGCAACACCGTAACGATTCCGGCGAGCAACAACTACACGGTAAGCTACGGCAATAACAAAAATGTTAGCGACAAAGATAATAATAAATTAGCTACCGTAACCGTCACAGCCAAAGAGGGCGGCAACTACTCATTCAATGATAAAACAGTAGAGTTTGAGATCAAGAATGCCGCCGCGGAGCTGACAGGCACGCCGGAGGCTAAGAATTTGACCTACACCGGAGGAGCGCAGGAGTTAGTAACCGTTGGCACCGCTTCCGGCGGGAAGGTAGTATATTCCTTGTCAAAACCCAATCCTGACACTACTGACAATACTGCTTCTGCTTATTCAGAAAATATTCCCAAAGGAACAGCCGCAGGCACATACATTGTATATTATAAGGTAGAGGGCGACGGCAACCATGAAAATTCAGCCGTTTCCCAAGTATCTGTGACCATCAATCCGAAACCAATTACACCGAAAATTACGTTGAGTCCAGATATCCCAGGTACTACCCCAGATGACTATTATACATATAGTGGCACTGCGAAAACACCCACTGTTACAGTCGAGGACGGTACTGACCCGATTGCTGAAAGCGAGTACGCCGTAACCTACCGCGACAACGTCAATGCAGGTATGGCAACGGTGGAAGTCAGCAACGCAAACGGCGGTAACTACATCGTAAACGGTACAGCTACTTTTACGATTGCGAAGGCTGACCCTGCATACACAGTGCCGACAGGTAAAGGAACTTTGGAGTACAACGGCACCGCACAGGAACTGCTGATGACTAGAGGCAGTTCAACGGACGGGAAAATGGTATATTCGCTGGACGGCAAGAATTTTTACGAGACTGTCCCGATGGGTACTGAGCGGGGAGATTACGAAATCTCTTACAAAGTGCTGGGCGACAGTAACCATAATGACCTTACACCAACACCGTCAACGTTGACAGTGACAATCGCCAAAAACACCGTTGACAACCCCATAATTACCCTGTCTTCCAACCAGTTTAAGTACAATAACAGCCAGCAAAAACCGACTGTTATTTCTGTACAGGATGATAACAACCGCGTGATTCCGGAAAATGAGTACGTTGTGAAGATTGTAAATGGCAAACAAACGGGGAATTATACTGATTTAAATGGCCTTACTTTAGCTGAGTCTGTTGAAGTAGGTGACTACACTGTCATAATTCTTTCCGCAGCAAACTCCAATTACGTCCTTCAAACGAATAACACCAAAGAATATAAGATAGTCCCAGCTGACCAGGAAGTCCTGTCCATCACCAACACCCGCGCACAGGTCTACTATGGAGACACGATTCAGCTTGGCACAACGGGAGGTACCAGCAGCGGTACGGTTGCTTGGACTGTCACAAATGAGGATGGTTCAACTATCCCTAATGACACTATCTCAATCAATTCTACCGGACTGCTTACTGTGAATGATACCGGCGGACCTTACACGGTAACGGCAACACGGACTTCCAGCAACTACGAAACCATATCCAATACATGGGAGTTCCGCGTCAGTCCAAAACCTGTCACCGCTGTGCTGACCGGTAACAATAAAAACTTTGATGGCAATAATATCGCAACCGTAACGGCAGAAGTGAACCCCAGCGATTTGGTGAATAGCAGTGATGTTGTTACCATTGGAATCATTAACCCTGGACCTCCTGAAACCCTTGATCCCCTGAACGGCATCTTTGAGGATGAAAATGCCGGAACGAACAAAATAATTACCATAACTACTACAAATCCAAAGATTTCTGGAATAAATTCGGAAAAATATACGGTCATTATTCCCAAGACCGCAACGGCGACGATTCACAAGATAGATGCAGGATTAACATCTGACCCGAAGATGGTTGGTTCGGAAGGACGTGTAGAATATACGGGTTCTCTGATTCCCCTGGTCAGCACGGCGGGAAGCGCAACGGGCGGCACGATGGAATATTCTACCAACGGAATTGCGTATTCTGCGAGCATTCCCACCGCTACCAATGCGGGCAGTTACGAGGTATGGTACCGCGTAAAGGGCGACCTCAACCACAATGATACAGCGGTCAAAAGAGCAACCGCGACCATCTCCCCCAAGACGCTTGCCGACCCCACGATTGATTTGGATAAAATTTCCTACCCATACGACGGCAACAGACATGAACCAATCATCACGGTTAAAGATGGTGCGGAAGTGATTGAGAGCAGTCAGTATACAGTTACTTGGAACGGGGATTTGACAACTGTTGGGGACCATACGGCGACCATTACCAACGTAGCCAATGGGAACTATAAATTTTCTAAAACGGCGATAGTGAAGATTCTCAACGCAACGCAAAGTGCGTTTACAATCACCGGCACGCCCACCACTGTCTATTACGACGACACCATCACGCTGAATACAGCCGGCGGGTCCGGAGACGGTACCGTTACATGGACGATTAAGAGTACCACAGATGGGAAGCATAATTCGTCTTACATAAACAACGTAACAGCTGATCTCTAAAGCCAACGAGATGTGCGCGATGAACTCATTGTTACAGCAACACGGACTGTAGCGAACTACGGCGATATCAGCGCGACTTGGAAATTTACCGTAGATCCGAAAGAAGTTCACGCAGTTGTGACAGCGGCGAATAAATTCTATGGAGAATATGCCGGCGCCAAATTGTCGGTGATTGTGCCGGGTATTTCTTTCGCCCATGATCCTTCATCCTTGTTAGTGGGAACCTTTGCGGACGAAAATGCTGGAATCGACAAAATAGTTACAATTAATATTACTGATAGTGAAGAAGCGCAAAAGGCGTGCGGTCCTGCGTATCTGGTCATCTATCCAACCAGCACACTGGCGACGATTTACAAGGTGGATGCGGAACTGACAAGCGACCCAACGGGAAAATCTGGTTTGAAATACAATGTCACCCCCCAGCCCCTTGTGGACGAAGGAGATCCAAACGCGGTATATTCCAACACGAGAGACGGCGAGTATACGGCAACAGTCCCCACCGGAACGAACGCAGGAATGTATACTGTCTGGTACAAGGCCCCCGGCGACATCAATCACAATGATTCTGAGCCGAAGTCCTTGTCGGTGACGATCAGTCCGAAAACGGTGAGCGTTGCGGATCTTACGATTGAGTTGTCGAATGATTCTTTCATCTTCGACGGGACCGAAAAGAAACCGGAAGTTACAGTCAAGGACGTTCTCCAGGTGATACCGTCCAGCGAGTACACGGTAAGCTACAGCAACAATATCAATGTTGGTACAAACGCCGAAGTCACCATTGACGATAACGCCGGTGGGAACTACACGG
>CAMWQV010000233.1 GCA_947176425.1 uncultured Clostridia bacterium | reverse complement strand
CTTATCATTAGGAGAAATGGGGTGGCGGCGAAATGAGCATATGGAAGCGGGCCTGCTTGTATTCCATACGGAAAAAGGGCAAGACGATCACGCTTCTGGCGTTTCTGCTGGTCATGGCAACGATGATGCTGACCTGTCTCTCTATCCAGACTGCTACAAAAACCGCACACGCCAACATCAAAAAAGCCCTGATGGGGTATTTCACCATCAACGCCAAGCGTCTGGAAAGCGGCATACCGGAGGATACAGTAAACCAGATTCTTACCATAGATGGTTTGAGCGGTAAGTATACACTGCGCTCCTATTCCTATGCGAATTACTATGACGCAGACGGGAACCCTTTGGAGATCAACACCGAGGGTGCAGCCGAGGTGCCGGAGGGATACGAGAGCGCCGGTAAGATCGTGGCAAACTCCCATTCACAGGAGGACAGCTATTTCACCGATGCAGGCTTTGAACTGATCGAAGGTACTGCCATTACCGCCGCAAGCCGGAACGAGGTGCTGGTTCATGAGAAGTTTGCCCAGCGCAACAGGCTTACCGTAGGTGAACTCATGCTGATGGGGAACGTGGAGAATGGAAACCGCACTCTCCCGGTAACAGTGGTCGGAATCTTTCGCAATACAAAAGAGCAGGATTCCATCGGTATAGCCCCGTCCTATGATCTCTATGACAACATCGTGTTTACCGATCTCTCCACCGCTTCTTTTCTGCTCTATGGCACGAACAGCAAAACCAGCGTTCAGTATGGCGATTTCTATGTGAACGACCCGGATGAGCTTGACCGTATCATGACCGAGGCGCAGGAACTTCCGGGAGTGGACTGGAAAAGCTGCACACTGACCCGCTATGACAATGATTATCAGAACGCGAAAGAATCCTTGAAAGGCTTGCAGAACATCGTATTTATCGCTATTGCGGTAGTGTCCGTAATCTGCTTTTTGGTGCTGGCCTTATTCCTGACCCTGCGGCTTCGGGGGCGTGTCCATGAAACTGGCATCTATCTGGCAATGGGCATTCCCAAAAGTTCTGTACTCATGCAATATTTGTTGGAAGTGTTTCTGGCGGCCGCACTTGCCTTGCTTCTTTCTTACGGCACCAGCTCGGCTGTCTCCAATCAGATTGGAAGTCATCTGTTGTCCCAGGTGACCACAAAGACCTATGAAACAGTGGACTTGACCGGAAACACAGAAAATGTAGAAGACCCCACCGTAGATATGGGGTTGTCAGAGATCAGGGTGATAGTTTCCATACGAGATTTCCTGATTGTGGGAGCATTGGGCATCGTACTTTGTATCGCTTCCACTGCCCTGGCTGCTTATCCGATTATGAAGATGAAGCCAAAAAACATTTTATCACAGATGAGTTAAGGAGGCGCAGTATGAATTTAGGAACAAGAGCGGTTTTACATACCGTGCGGAAATGGAAAAAGACACTGCTGGTATTCTGCCTGCTGCTGGCGATCACCACACTGGTTCTGTCCGGGCTTGCCATAGCCGATGCACAGGCGGAACAGTCCGAGGATGTCAGAGGAACGACAGGCGCAAGTTTTACCGTCAGCCGTAATATCGCCACAGGTGGCTGGAGCAGTGATGGAAGCGGCGGTTCATACAGCACACAGGAATACCTTACGAATGATAAGCTGGAAAGTCTCGCCGCTGTCAATGGGGTAGAGGGTTACAATGCTTCCATTCGCACCATTCTATGCCTGTCTGACCGTCAGGGGCAATGGCTGGAACAGATGAACCCCAAAGGTTATGCTCTGGTTGACTGTCAGTTCTACTCTTACGGCTGTATCAACTCAAAGTACCATTCGCTTTTTCTGTCTGGGGCTTTGGTTATGTGTGAGGGAAAGATGATTGATTCCTCTGTTAAGAATGGGATTATTATCAGCAAAGATATTGCGGATAAACACGGTTTGAAAGTGGGCGATACCATTCAGGCGGTCAATACCCCGCTAACGGATGATAAAACAATGGGGTTAGAAATTGTTGGTTTATTTGAAGCCGTGGCTGATAACACAGATGAGCGTAACAATTACAACGAATCTTCTTACTACGAGTATACGAACAATGCCTTTGTCAGCGAAGCAGCCATGAAGAATCTGTTGGAAAATTACGCAGATGTGGGCTATTCCTCCGCAGATTTCTTTGTAAATGACCCGGAACGGCTTGAAAGTATTCTTCGTGAAGTGCAAAACATCAAGACAATCAACTGGAATAACTTCCTTATTACAGTGAATGATGAAGTGTACCAGAATATCTCCAGCGCCCTTTCTGATACGGGTACTCTGATTACCACCCTGATTTATGTTATTACCGCTGTGAGTATGGCGCTCATGATCCTCATCCTATCCATGTCCGTTCGCAGCCGGAAAAGGGAAATCGGGATTTTGCTGGCGGTAGGGATCGCCAAGCCTGCGATTGTTTTCCAATATGTGCTGGAAACCCTGCTGATTGCAGCGGCGGCTTTCCCGCTGGCCTATTTGTTTAGCAATCAGGCGGCTGGCGCATTGGGAACACTGTTTGACAAAGCGGCTGAATACATCATCGTTACGCCGGAGCATTTTATGCTGGTTGCTGCCGTGGGCAGTATCCTGTTAGCAGCAGCAGTGCTGGCATCTTGCATCCCGGTCATGCGGCTGAAACCGAAAACTATCTTATCACAAATGGAATGATTTCATATAGAAATGAGGTAATCCTATGAATATTATGGACATTCAAAATGTGCAATACACCTATGACGGCAAAAAGAAAATCTTAAAGGGCATCAACGCCCAAATGGAGCAGGGCAAGATGTACGCCATTCTCGGCCCCTCCGGGTGCGGGAAAACCACTCTGCTGTCCCTGTTGGGCGGCCTAGACAGTCCCGCCAGCGGTCAGATTTTGTACCAAGGCGATGACATTGCAAAGACCGGCCTTGCCAGTCACCGGCGCAGTCATGTGGCATTTATCTTCCAGAGCTATAATCTGATCGACTACTTAACGCCGATGGAGAACGTAGCCCTGACCTCCAAGTTGCCGCCTCTGCCCATCCTGGAACAGCTAGGGTTGACCGCAGAAGAAGCGGCGCGCAACGTATTGAAGCTGTCCGGGGGACAGCAGCAGCGAGTAGCTATCGCCCGTGCCCTGGCCAGTGATGCACAGGTGATCTTGGCGGATGAACCGACCGGAAATCTGGACG
Source organism: uncultured Clostridia bacterium (assembly GCA_947176425.1). Lineage (GTDB taxonomy): Bacteria > Bacillota > Clostridia > Oscillospirales > Oscillospiraceae > Pelethomonas. Next base: position 1,626 of record CAMWQV010000233.1, on the reverse strand, counting down.
AGGACACTGCTGCCGAGATTACCGCCATTCTGAAAGACAGCGCCCATCAATCCGGCAAATGCGTGGTCATTGTGACGCACTCCAATGAGTTGGCGAAAGAAGCTGATGTGGTCTTCCAACTGCAGAAAGGTAACTTGCAAATACTGTTGTAAAATACCACACCAATGCGGAGTGTGTATGGAACGGAAGCAAAAAGCTCCCCAGCTGGGGGGCTTTTGCTAATTTATCACCGCATCTACCAGAATGATACGAAGTCGATATTTTTTGAAAATGCGCATGACCATCTCTCCCCCATCCCGATCAATAAAATCTGTCTGGACAAATTCCGCTTCTCATGGTAGCATAACGGCAGCAAGATTACAAGGAGCGAATCATATGTATTTTTGCAAAGTTGCTTCTTTTGAAGAACTAAACGAAAGATGGGATGATGAAATCGAGAATCATACTCACGATAGAAGGAACTGGATGATATGGAAACAGCGGTTTCTGGAGAATTATCGGAATGGCAGTATTCTCCCCTATTACGGCATTCTGGATGGAACGATTATCTGTGAAGCAACCGCCACGCTCACTCCCCAAATTGTTCAAAACAGTGAGGGGCTTGTTGGAGATCATGTTGTCTATTTGTCCGCATTCCGAACGATAGAAGAATATCAGGGAAAAGGATATTTTTCAAAGCTGATGAAATTTATGCTTGATGATTTGAAACGAAAAGGCGTTGTGAGAGTCACTCTCGGTGTAGAGCCTGCCGACAAGACAAACCAAAAGATGTATACGCACTTTGGTTTTACAGAGTATATCAAATCAGCCGTGGAATCATATCCTGATGGAACGGTTATCGATGTCGATTACTACGGAAAAGACTTATAACAGCATATAAAATTCCCTGTTTATCAAGAAAATCGGAACAGATGAGTAATCATATCCCTTCAGCCATATCGTGGCTGACCAGAGATGCGTAATACTGGCTGATAGTTGCGGGTGCGTTGTACAGCGCCGCCAGCGTGTATGCCTTGATGTTTCTTACCAGTGTGGTGTTGCTGTTCAGACAGGTCAGAACATAGTCGATATGCTCCCGATTTAGTTTCAGGAACCGGCTCTTGACCACACCAGCGGCAATTTTCTCTCCGGCGATGTGGATAAAGTCCTTTCGGGAACAGCAAACTTCGACCATCAGCTCCACATACCCCTCCAGCGTTTCCACATCGCCGGGATGACTTTCTGCCAGGAGTTCAAACTCGATATCGTCTTTTATCAGTTCTCTGTACCGGTCCATCTCATCCATCCTCATCCAGTGCCTGGGTCTGCCAGCAGGAGTTGAAACGGGAAGCGTGGGGGGAGGGGGATTGATGGATCGGTCAGTATCATTCCATTCAGTTTTTTTCTTATCAGTCTTATTAGGGGCGGATATTCCGCAGTCTTGACTGCTGCTTTCCAGCGTTCCAGACTGCGGTTTTTCCGCTGTCAAGAGGGTGGCATTGTCCCGCTGTCCAGACTGCTGGTTTTCCGCAGTCTGGGGACTACAGGATGGCTGTGCTTGTTCCGGCTGCGGCAGATCCGGTTCTGAAGGCAGGATGAAATTCTTGACATAAATTCTGGTGGGACGGCCCTGCCCCTGTTTTCTGC
>CAMWQV010000232.1 GCA_947176425.1 uncultured Clostridia bacterium | reverse complement strand
ACATGGCTTTCATAGAAGCATTGACAGTCTCCGTCTTGTCACTGTGAGCGGCAAGCCGAATTTCCAAATCCTCCAGAGAGGATATATGGTTTTCCGTCAGATAATTAACTGTCTCCGAAAAGTGTTTGAGATTGCCAATCCTGGCTTTCTGGCTCCATGCCCCGGCATTTCTAGCGTTATAGTAGGCAATCAGCAGACTGGCGAGGTCAGGGACCTGCGGTCTGCTCAATTCCTCTTTTGCCGCCTTGAGCCAATCGGTCAGGGTGGTGATTTTCTTCCGAATGTCGCGCAGCAGATTTCGGGCCGCTTTTATCCAACGATTCAAGTCGCCCTTGTCGGTGGCAATGCCTTTTGCTTCCATCTGCCGGACGGCAACACCCTCATGGATAGTGGGCAGCAGGTCAAGTCCCTGCCGTTCATAGGAACGGTGATCGACACGGCACGTCAGTCCTTTTTCCTCAAATTTTGCGTTGACCATCGCGGCCCATACCGCCCGCCAGTGTTCCAGCGTTTCTGGACTGCCCCAGTCAGTAGTGGGAACTGCATCAAAAAGGGCCTTGCCGTCCTCGCCTATGATACGGTTCCCGTCCTCGTCCAGACGGTAAACGCGCCACTGCTTACAGCCCCACTTGCCGCTCTCCTCAATAGGCCGGATAGGGCAGAGAATATGAAAATGGGGATTCTGGATACCGCCGTCTTTTTTGTCCGGCAGGTGGATGGAGATGTCGGCAATCATGCCACGGCTCACAAGCTGCTCGGATACAAATTGCCTTGCAAGAGCGATATTCTCATCAAGAGAAAGTTCGTTCTGCAAGGCAATGTCAAAACTATATGCAAGCTGTGCTTTCTTGCCGCGCTCGGCCTTCTCCACGGCGTTCCAGAGAGTGGTGCGGTCCTGATATTCGGCGGGTGCCTGGGACGGCAGCAGAATGTTTGTGCAGATCACGCCGCCTTTGTGGGTATAGTCGCTGACTTCACCATAGTATTCGCTGTAAAGTTTTTCGCCGGAACGGTAGGCAGCGGAGGCAATGGCAGACTGCCCCGCACTCCGTTTAACCTGGGTGACATGAAAGTGAAACAGGGCCAATTATCCATCCTCCTGCTGGTTCGCGGCGCGATTCACCAGGGCGGCGACTTCCGGCAGAGAAAAGATTTGCTCCACTAAAATGCGAAAGGCATTTTGGCTCATACTTCGCACTTCCGGGGCTACACTTTCTACCTCTGCCCCACGAGTAATAAGCCGGTGATTCCGCTTCTTCCGGTCGCCCTCTGTGTAGTAGCGGATACGGTTTTCCAATCGCTGGCCTCTGTGCCGGTACTGCTCTAATTTGGCAACATTTTCAGTATACTCTTTTTCTAATTCTTCGCGTGATTTGTTCATGATCGTTGACCTCCTTGCCTGTAAAATAAGAAACCGCTTACCTGCTGTGACAGGCAAACGGTCAGATAGATATATGGGGGATAGCCGCGAAAGTGGCGCAAGGGGCAGCGGCCCCTTGTACGGAGCGCAGCGACGCAAACGGCCCTGACTTTTGGAAGTCAGGGCCGCGCCTCGCAGAGCGCACAGATACATGGCCGCAAGGCCATGTATAGAAGTGCGCCCTTCCTTTCCGTCAGGGATTTTTCAGCTTGCCGGCACAATGATTTTCTTTCGCATATCTCCGCGCTGCTTCCCGGCGTTCCACGCTGTACGGCGCGGTCAGCCGGAAACAAAACCGCCCTTTGGCTACCTCGAACGTCATACAGCCCAGGCTGCTGTCATCCTCTACCAGCTTGCAGCAGTCAGGCCAGCGTTCGGCGTAGGCGGTCAGCCGTTTTTTCAGTGCGGTGTTGTGAGTGGCGACGGTGATCGTCGGACTGGCTTCGTTGAAATAGATTTCCGTTGTTTTTTGGTACTTCTTTAGTCCCGTTCTCATAATGACCTCCTTTTCGGCTCCTGCAAAACAAGGGTGCCGTTTTTTGTGTATTTTTTCTGCTTCTTAACATGGAGAAAACGACAATTATCCGATAGAAGCTGTGCAATAGATGCCCTCTCTATCTTCGGATGCTTCCAGCGGATAAACTACAATTTTTCCATGTCTTGACTGGTTTTTGCCGTTCTTTCCGAAAGTCGTTCCTGCCCCTAGTTTTCAGCGGCGTATTGCCCCATCTGATGCGCTGTGCCGCAGCAGTCGCGGCGCACTCTGTTGGTGGCATATCCCCTTTCGGATGGTCATGCACTTGTCAAGGTTCACGTCCTCACTGGACAGATACATTGTAACCTCTTGACCTGACTTTTTCCGTATATCTAAAAGGATGGAAAAGCCCCCCTTAAATCAGATTTTTCTACGCTTATGGAATTGGATGTGATATAATAGGTTTTAACCCTGAAAATTACGATAGAGGTGATAATAATGGATGTCCCGCTTAAATCTTGGGAGAAATTCAAAGACTTGCGTAAAAAACGCGGTTTGACTTTGGAGCAGCTTGCAGAACAAACCAGACTGGCCGCTTCGACGCTGGGTAAATATGAAAGCGAGGAGTGCAAAGAGTATTCTTCATTCTGTATCGTCACTCTAGCACAGTTTTACGGTGTGACAGCCGACTATCTACTTGGATTAACCGAACAAGAAAATCACCCAAATGCAGAATTGCTCGATCTGCATTTGAGTGATGGTATGATAGAACTATTACGGAGCGGCGAAATCAATAATGCGCTGTTGTGTGAGATTGCCACTCACAAAAATTTTCGCAATCTGCTGGCAGACATAGAGATATATGTTGACCGTATTGCCAGTATACAGATTGACAATATGAACGCACTGCTGGCAACAATTCGAGCGCAGATTCTTTCCCAACATCAGGCTGTGGATAAAGACCTATATCTCCGCACTTTAGATGCTGCGTTTATTCAGGAGGATAAATATTTTACGCATACGATCCATGAGGATCTTGATGCCATACTGTCAGATATACGGGAAGCTCACAAAGCGGATGTAACCACCGCTGACGAAACCACTATCGCCGCAAAGCTGAAACAAGATATAGAGGCTGCTGCTAATTTCAAGGACAGTGGACCGGAACAGCAATTTAAGTTTTATTGCACCAAGCTCGGCATTCCCTATAACAAACTGACGCCAGAGGAAATGAATGGGATAATGAGTGCCTTGAAAAAGTCAAAGTATTGGAGGAATGCACAGCACAGGCGAGGTAAATCGAAACCACCGCACAGAAAGAGCAAACAAAAGAAATGATACGTTATACAGTCGAAATTTTCTCTTGCATTTTAATAGAAACCTGATATGATATTTTAAGATATTTTCTAAATCTACGAAAGGAAGCCATCCCGTGCGCAAACTGATAGGACACTCTTTTTTCTTTGCAGGTATTTTTGCTGTCATGCTTTTATTTTTTCTCGCCCTCTGCCCTCTATACTTATGGTCCGGCGATTTGTCCGCTAAAGGGAGCGAAAGCAGTCGGCTTTTTGGTGCCACCTATATGACCATGAACAATCCATATTACCAAGTTTTGGACTCCCAACTGCGTTTGGAGATCGAAGCAAAGGGAGACATTCTGCTAACCAGAGACGCCGCCATGAGCCAGACCCGGCAGAACGAAGAAATCGCAGATCTGATTGAAGCAGGTGTGCGGGCAATCTTCCTCACACCGGTGGAATGGAATTCGGAGGAAGTGAAAAAGGGGCTGGAAATTGCTAACGAATCCGGGATACCTGTCATTATAGTGGACGCGCCGGTACATGATGCAGATTTAGCGGCCTGTTCTGTACTTTCGGACAATTACTATGCCGGTGTTTTATGTGCAGAGCATTTACTGTCTGTACGGGATTCGGCAAAAATCATCCTTCTGGAACACATCACAGCCCGTTCAGGCACGGAACGTATTCAGGGGTTTCTGGATACGCTGGCGGACCATGAGGGCTTTGAAATTTTGGCTTCTGGGGAATCTGATGGGCAGATTGAAAACGCTATGCCGGTTATAGAAGAACTTCTGCGGCAGAATCCCGATGCGGATACAGTTATGGCACTGAACGACCCCAGTGCTCTCGGCGCGCTGGCGGCAATTCAGGGCGCAGGACTGTCCGGACAAATGCTTGTTTATGGCATCGACGGCTCTCCAGAAGCGAAAACGCTGGTCAACGACCGGCTTATGACCGCAACCTGTGCCCAGTTCCCCTGCGAGATTGCAAAGGCGGCCGCAGTGCAGGCGTATCAGGCGGTCAACGGCGGCTGTACGCAGCATGAGGTCTTCATCCCGGTAGAGCTTCTGACGGCGGAGAATGTGGACAAATACGGAACAGATGGGTGGCAGTAATGAAAAACGAGGAAAAATTATTAGGACTCTCTGAAATTATGAGAGTATTAAATCTTGCCATCGTGCTTTTTTATCCGCTGATTGTCCTGACAACTACATCCCGTATCTGCGGTTCCTTCCATGCGTATGACTTTTTGCTTTCCGTCCGGCAGGTCCCGCGTTCTCCATGGAATATGTTGCTGTCATCGCTCTGTTTGTATTTGCTGCTCTGTGCAATCAGTATCTGGAAGTCGAAAAAAGAGAGCAATCAGATGCAGCTCAGACTGCTGATCTGTATACTGGAAATCCTGTTGTGTCTGGGTGTGACCGTCTCGCTGGATTTTTATTACAGCGGCGCGGCTTTACTGGTGCTGGCGGATTTGGTCCACTATGTACGCAATAGCGTTTACCGCGTCTGTTTTGCGGTGCCGTTAATCGTCCTGTTCGCCTTTGGAAAATATGAGAGTATTTTTAACAATTCCCGCCGTATTGCCTTCAGCGCGTTTTTAAACTACTACAGTCCCTCTGTAC
>CAMWQV010000231.1 GCA_947176425.1 uncultured Clostridia bacterium | reverse complement strand
CCCATTTACATACCCTCTTACGCAGATGGTAAATAGTTGAATACAGGTTCTTAGAGTTTGACCCCATGACACGGCGGTTTTATCAGACCGGCGGTTCCCCGGCCAGGAAGTTCGATTGGGAGGTGAGCGGGTGATCTGGTTTTGTGAGTACAGCGCGGAACAGGGAAGCTTTCATGTTGCTTCCGCCGAGGACTGTGTAAAAGCAAATTTGGAGATTTTGGAGCGCGGGGAGAAACCGTCCTTTGTCCCGCTTGGCCTGTTTCCATCCAGGGATGACGCCGAAAAATTCTGTCAGTTTCTGCAAAAAGAGTGTAGTTATCCTTCACAAGAATGCAGTAACCACAGCGGGGAGGACTGATATGTGTACTGTGTGATACAGGAGATAAGACGGAAAAAGCCGGACTTGCTGGGAGAACCGAAAGAGATCATAGTCTATCAAAACGAGTGGCGGCTTGATGACCGGCCCTATACCTGGGCATGGATGTACAGCGAGGAACGTTTTGACCGGCCTCACCTGGAAGCGTACAAGATTACCTTGCACCAGAGCTATCGGGAAAACGGCAAGGTCAAGAAACGTCAGTATACGGTCTGTACCATGTCCTATTATGACCTCTGTAGTACCTGGTGGGGAGATTGTATCGTCGGCGGAGAAACGGCCCTTGCCGAAAAGATCGGTATGGACGCCGCCGAGCTGTGCAAGATCATCGACGCGAAAGTGGAGCCGCTGTCAGAGCGCATACGGGCTGAGTTTCAACAATCCGCCGAGTATGCGGCACAGCAGGAGCATGAACGGATCAGGGCGGATTATTTCACGGCACGATCACAGTTCTGCAAGAAGTACGGAGTGGACAAGTCCGAATATGACCGCTGCTATGATGTGTTCGGTGTTTTGCGGAATGCGTCATACCTGAAGCAGATACAGGCAGAACACAAGGCGCGGCAGCGGGAAGCGCGAAAGCAATCCCGTGATTATTGGAGTAGTTATCAGGAATCGTGGCACAGTACCTACAGCGGGCAGTCTGCGATGATGAGACGGCCATTCTGAAACAGTTCTATCGGAGCCTGTCGAAACTCTATCATCCGGACTTGAATCCGGATAAGGACACTACGGCGCAAATGCAGATGTTGAACCGGCTGAAAGAACAATGGGGCGTATAGCAAAAGGAGCCGCGGATATGCGGCCCCTCCCCGTGATGGAATGTGGACTTGTCAGCTACATTCTACCACGGGGAGGCGGCTTTTGCAATGACAAATGAAGAATTAGCGGCGGCGGTACAGGCCGGGGACCGGGACGCGCTGCTGACGCTGTGGGAACAGGTCGGGCGGCTGGCAGCACAGCAGGCCAGGCGGTGGGAATGTGTCGGCGGGCTGGAGCTGGACGATTTGATGCAGAACGCCTTTATTGCCACGATGGAAGCGGCGGACACCTACGACGGCAGCGCGGCGTTTTCAACGTGGTTGGTGATCCACATCAAACGAGAGTTTACCTCCGCCTGCTACCAGCGGACGGAACGTCAGCGGCGGGAACCGCTGTTAAATGCTGTCAGCCTGTCCGCGCCGGTTGGCGAGGGATTCGACGATGACGAAACCGCGCTGGAGGATATGATCGAGGACCCGTCGGCAGCAGCGGCAATGGAAGCTGTAGACGAACGGGACCGGCTGGACCGTCTCCATGCCGTGCTGATGGAAGCCATAGACAAACTGTCACCGGCACAGCAGGAAGCCATTATAGGCCGGTACTGGAAGGGTGAGAAGGTCCGCAATATACACCACGAACACGCAATAAAGAGACTGCGGCATCCGATGGTTTCCAAGAAGCTGACGGCGTACAGATGAACGGCCCCGCTACGGTGCTGATCAACGCGGCAGCGGGGCTGGGCTGCATTTGGGGACATTGTAACGTGCGCGGGGGTTTTCGCACATCGACACGCGCACGCGTTACAATGTCAGTTTATCGGCGGGGTGGGCTGAATTTTCAGCCCGTTGTGGGGATCCCCATTTCGGGACGGCATTACATCCTGTACCCCTGCGTCAAATTTGACGCACCCTCTGTTTTGCGGGAAGGGGAACTAAATTTCGTGCCCCTCAACGTCTCGCCTGTTGAAGAATGTTGAAACCCGACATTTCCGACGCCCTAAAAAGGCATAACGGAAAATAACGTTTTCGCTACAGCAAACTACAGATTTGTGAGGCGCAGCGCAAGAAGAACGCAAGGAATCATCTTTTCGGCGGCTATCGCTCATTTTTGAGCGAAAGTACTTTTCGTCATTTTTGGCAGAAAGTCCTTGCCCCTTGCTTGTGCAATCCGAAAAAGCGCACTCCCCCACTTGTGGGGGAAAGCGACACATCCGCCGATGGAGGGGACTCCTAAATTTTTAGGCGAATACAAACAGTATTAAGCTCAATTTTGAGCCAAAGTCAGCGTTGCCGATTGTGGCAACGGTTGTCCGAAAGTGACCTGTCAGTGGCGGGGTAACTGATAGCCGCCTTGCCATAACTAAGCGTCGATTTCAAATCGAACCTTTGCAAGTCAATATCATTGACCTGCAAATTGAAGGGGCGAGAAATTTCTCGCTCCCTCACAAAGTACAGAAAAGTGCAGAAAGTGCAACAGAAAAAAAGAGCAAACGGAACCTGAGAAAACCTAAGATTTTCCATCCGCAAGTAAAATCTGTTTCCGCCGAAAAGCGCAGAAAAGAGCAACAGAAAAAAGAGCTGACAACTAGGGAAAACTTGAGTTTCGGCGGCAGCTGATCCCGCCAATTCTGGCGGCATTAACCTTCTCAAAATTGAGACGGTTGGAGCAACTACCCCCAAAGTGACGGTAGTTGATGGCGTACCTCACCCGTTGAATTGACGGGGCAGGTGGCGTTTCACCACCCCCTTGCATGAAATTTTGTGAACAATAAGTTGAACTTAGGGTTGAGGAGGTTTCCCAACTTCTTGGGAAAGGGGAGTACTCACTTGACCACCCTTGCAAGGATATCATTTGAAATGCTACCCTTTGGACGGCTATCCTCATACCCACTTGTGGGCATGGTTTTCGCATTTCAAATGCGGAAATTCCAGTAACAGGCCGCATTTGAAATGCAGGCTGATCGGCGGCAGCGTGTAAAGGTGTTGCAGATTTGCAACACCACGGACCTAACGATTTGTTATACCCTCTTTCGCGGTGAATTTTGTCCACCGTCAAATTTGACGACCGTCCGGAACCGCAGAGAAAAACCCCTTCATTTAATAGGATTATCAAGCGAGGACTGCGCATTTTTGCGATACCGTCGTGATTCACGACGCATAAACAGAGCCGGAAGCATAACCGCCCCCGGCTCTGATCTGTTATATACTGGCTACCATCATTCCAATTACCGTAACTGCGGCCACGGCTGCCAGCCCATAAATGCCGCACGCCGCCGACAAGCCCAAAGCAAGGCGAACATACAGCCCCGCGCCGACAAGCCCACATACCACCTTGAAACGGCCCTCCGGCATTGGCTCTAGCCTGTACTCGAAGACTGTGCCGTTGTGTTCAAGTCTGATCTTCATGTCGTCGCCCCCCTGTCATAGTCCGCAGCGGCTTTCATATCCGCTTCAAAGTCCCGCGTGATGGTTTCCAGCAGGTCCACGGCTCCGGCAAGAGCGTCCACACAGATATCTCCACCAGCCATATCCGCATGGAGAACGTTGAATACCGCCGCGCAGCAGATCAAACGGCCTAAAGTGTTGTCCAGGCGGTCGCCGTTCATAATCTTGTTGGTCATACCTGCGCCCCCTTCTCGATCGCTTCAGTAGCACACGCCGTCAGAACAACAGACAGAATCATAACCCGTCTCTGTTCCGCCGGAAGCTGATAATAAAGCTCCAGAAATTGAAGGTCCAGATTATCCAGTTTCATTTCCGCACCTCCGCCTTTGCCGCCCGATAGCCTTTGGCTCTGCCGTACTCGAATGCAAGAACAATTACCTCATAAGGAAGACCGCCGCATTCCATTGCCTGCTCTGCCATCCGTACCGCCTGCTTGGACCTTAAACAATACCTGTCATCATTGTTTATGCGGGTCCGTGCTATGTACCGCTCGATTTTCTCAATTTCTGTCATATGATAAAATTCTCCTTGTAATTCATCGGGGGCCGTGGTACACTTAGGGTACCAGGCCCCCGTGGTTTGGTTTGTGTTGGGCTTGCTATCCAGACTTTGAGCGGTGAGGATAGCGGCCCTTTCTCATACGCTGAGAACGAAACGGGTTGTGGTCGTAGCCTTGCTGTACTGGCTGTACAAATCCGCGTGATCGGCCTTGAATCGGCGGCTGTCGAACCGGCTACTGTTGACGTTCTTCCAGCTGGCTTTCCAGCCGTCGCCCTGGAGGACTTCTTCCCCGCGCTCTACCATTGCGCTTTTCAGCCGGTCGGTGAGGGCTTCCGCCTCTGCTTCCAGTTCCGCTATCATGGCCTTGATGTCGATCAGGTCCTTTGCCGTGGTGTTGATTTCATTGATACTCATTGTAGTTACTCCTTTTCGTTTTAGTGTGGGAACTCCGGCAGCTGGTGGCCTTGTGGCGTCTGACTTCTGTCTGCTACTTCCGCATCCGTTCCAGCTCTTATAGGCTGTCTACAGCCGTGCCGGTGTCTCAACCGTTTTCGTTTGTTCCCCTCGACAATTGTTATTATACTACATGATTAACTATCCATCAATTGACGAAATACACAAAGTTAATCATGTATTTTTGACTATTTTATACATGGTTAATCATGTTTACCTGTGATATAATATACATGAACTTTCGGAATCTTAATGAATAAGGACACAAAGATTCGGTGCGCGGAAG
>CAMWQV010000230.1 GCA_947176425.1 uncultured Clostridia bacterium | reverse complement strand
GTCTATGCTCCCTATAATAAGCGCAGACTACGCCGAACATAACCTCGGACAGCTTCTGCTTCTGTTTTGCTTTCAGGACCTTCCAATCTTTCAGGTCTGCCCAATCTTTCATGCCCATACCCGCCACCTCCCGGCAACGCCGCCCACATTATAACATGAATCAGGCACATTTGCCACAGGTGTTTTGAGCGCCGTTTGGACTATCCGATGGATATTTGAGCCGCTGCCTTGCGTTCTTCTCCGGCAAAACGCGCCTCCAACTGTGCCACTGTCCAATCTTTTCTGAACTGCCCCAGCGGACCAGCTCCAAATTGAGCAATCGCTTTAGCGTCCAGTTCCAGCAGCCTTGCCCACAGCTCCGGGTGATGCTGACGCAGTTTCCGCAGTTCCCCGATCCTCTGGAAGGGGCAGCACCAGCAGGAAGCGCGGTTGTATATTCTGTAGAGGCCACCAAAATCAAAGCCGCGGTCATAGCAGATTTGCAGTGCCTCGGCTTCGGTGATTCCCCACATTACAAGCGGATAAACTTCATCTTTACAACGCTTCGCTTCATCCGCCGCGATACCCACATAATGAAGCGCGTTTTTCTCCGCTTTCAGCCGGTTTACCTCTTTGTCGATCAGGTGCGTTTTGAGCTGCCCCGTACACCAGCGGACACGGATTCCAGGCCAGCCGTTGCCATAGGGTGGAACACCCAGTTTTGCACGATTTTCAAGGGAGAACTTCTTCTGCTTCGGCTCATCAAACATCAGCCATTCAAAGCCCATCGGATGGCGGAGGGTGGTAATGTGCAAGCCGCACTCCCGAAACAGGTAATCATCCACTTTGGCAAGATGCTCATACATTTCGGGAAATTCCATGCCTGTGTCCGCTGAAATCACCGCATCAATGGACATCCCCCGTTCGATCATCAGCAGGAGCATGGCGGTCGAGTCTTTCCCACCTGAAAGGCTCACGGCATGGTACTTTTTTGCATTAGAAATGCCGCTTTCCTCAATCGGATAGCGGCATTCATCAACGCAAATTGAACTTTCCCCGGACAGTTGCTTCTTACTCTCCAAATCAAATCCTCCTTGTAGATTTTTCACATTTTTTCAAAAGTTAAGGGCGGCTTGCCGCCGCCCTCAGATCACACAGGTTCATCGTCCTCCGCGTCAAAGCCGTCCCCGTCCTCATCATCAAGGTTGGTATCCTCCGGGAGGCCGTAGTCCTCATCATCCTCATCGGTATAGTCCGCATCCGGGTCGGGCTTGAGCTGTTCCTTTTTCTTTCCCTTGAAGAACTTCGTGTAGGCAAAGAAACCGCCGCCGCCCAGAAGCGCCAGCACCAGAATCAGGGCAGGCATGGGATTCACTTTGGGGGTGGGCTTCTCCACATCCGGCTTGTCCGCGCCGTCCCCGTCCTCCGGCTCCGGCGTTTCGATGGGCGTCTGCACCTCCGGCTCCGGCTTGGTGTATTTCGCCGCTTCATCCTCATCCATCAGGGACAGCAAATCCGATTCATCCACCAAATTCAGGAAGTGGACGGTCTGCTCCCCCTCATCGTCACGGTCGATAATGAGATAGAAGGTATTCCCGGCCTTTGTTACCAGCGTGATGAACTGCTTGCCGGAACCGTCCGCATAGTTCTCACTGTAATCGTCCACCAGCGTCAGGTTGCCGTCCGGGGTGAGCGCGGCGGAGGGCGGCTCTGCCGTATCCATGTTCCCCATGCTCATCATCAGCAGGAGCATCATCATAAGAAGATTCTCGTCAAAGTCCCCGCTGGTGTCAGACGTACCCTGCCCATCATCCACAGACGGGGCAACAGGAACCTCCTGTTCCGTCACGTTCAGATAGTCCTTGTAGACATACCCGGTGGCCTCCGGGACAACGACCTCATACCAGTTGCCGCTCTCGCCAATGATCTCCACCTCTGTTCCCCGGAGCAGATGCCCGATCACGGAATGCTCCATGCCAGAACCGGAGCGAAGGTTCAGATAGGTGTTGCTGCCCACATTGACCGTACCTACCGTGACGGTTTCTGTCTCCGGCTCGGCATCGGTGTCGGCATCAGCGGCGGTATCGGTGTCCCCGCTGGTATCAGCGCCCATCAGAGCGCCCATGATCTGCTCCAAACCCTGGGCGGAAAAGGTGATTTTCCCGTCCTCGTCAATGGTTACGCCATCCGGCAGGACAATCTCCGTCCCCAGGGTAAAGCCCTCCGGGAGGGCGGGGGCGGCAGTCTCCACGGTGCCGCCGCTCCCGGCGTCCTCGCTGGTGGGAACCGGGGCGCTGTCCGCCGCAAAGCAGACGGCGGACAGATTGCCCATCATCAGAACAGCAGCCAGAAGGCTGGCAATCAGCTTCTTAATCTTCATCCAGTTCATCCTCCTTAACGTCAGAAATGTTGTGATTGTGTCCGGCCAGAGTATCCGGCGTTCCCGGCACGACAGCCGGAGAAGAAAACAGCCCGCTTTGCAGGGCTTTCAGAACTTCCGCAAGCTGGTCCGGCGTCATGTTCTGCGCCCGCACCATCTCGTGAATCTCCGTGTTTTCCTGCTGGATATACTTCTGGCAAAGCTCCTTGTACCGGGCATCCCACAGGTCGCGCTTTTCCCTTGCGCGGTCACGGTCAGCCCCGATTCTGTCCAGTTTCTCGCTCATACGTCCTCCTTTCAGTCAGGAATGCGTCCAAAACATAGGAAATGTTGCTGCCAATAGTTACTTTCAATGCTGGCATAGGAGATGGGATTTCCGCAGTGAATCATCTGGCCCCCACCGACATAAATGCCCACATGGGTGGCATCGTCGGGGTAAGGTGCATCGTAGGTGTGATGGAAGAAAATCAAATCTCCCGGTTTCGCCTCGGAGGGAGGGATGATGTCGCACATCTGCCTTAATCCTCTTGCCCCCAGCCGCCCCACGCTCCAGCCGTTTCCGCTGTGATTGATAACCCACGACACAAAACCGGAGCAGTCAAACGAGGTAGAGGGGGAACTGCCGCCCCACACATACGGATAACCGAGGTACTTCTCCGCCTCGGTAATCATCCTGCGGAATTTTTCATCCGTCAGCGCCTCGCCGGGAATGTCATAATCCGTGTACTCCCCACCGGAAACGCCGTACACATCCTCTCCGAACAACTCCGAACGGTTGCCGCTGGTGGTCATCAGCACATCGTAGCGGTTGGACTGTTCCTCCGTCATCCCGGATGCGCGGATTACCGCCCCCAGCCCCTTGTTGGTCAGCTTCACGTTGAGGATATAATAATTGTAGGGTACGGTTTCCGTGATGGTTGCCCCGGTTTCCGGGTCTGTGCTGGTTTCTGTCCGATAGCGCACCTCCACCTCCGGCGTGAGCGTGAGGATATACTGCTGGGCGAACAGGCTTTGCAGGGTACTTTGAACCTCCGCTCTGGTGTAGTCCTCGAAAAGAACCGTCAGATAGGACGCCAGCTCATAGGGGTTGTGGCCGATCTCGTCCAGATCGTAGCGGTACTCGTCATAGCCGGGGTTGGCGCTTTCAATGCTGTTGATCTGGTTGTTCAGGGCGGTTTCCAACGCCGTGTAATCCGCGTCAGTACCCAGAATATCATCGTCCTCCGCCGTGTAGGAGGTCCCCAGCACAGCGTTTCCACTCCCGGCGAACATGGCGGTGCAGGATGAGAATGTCCCGGCGATGAGCATGACCATCAGCCCCAGAACGCCGATAACGAGAATGGCCTTGGGGTGTTCCTTCACAAACTCAATTCCCTTGTCCATCAGTGATTTCGTTCCCTCGGCGGTCTTTTTACCTCCATTCGCCGCTCCCGAAGCTGATGCCGATGCCCCGGCCCTGCCGCTGGCCTTGGCCTCCAGATACCGCTTTTTCAGTTCCTGCTTCTGCCGCCACCTGGAAAGGGGATTGGAGGAAGGGCTGGGGTCGCTGCGGCGTTCCCGCTGGTACAGAGCGTTCACATTGGCGCTGTCGGCCTTCTGCTCCAGCCTTGCCGCCTTGTCGTACTGTTTCAGCTTGCGGCTGTACTGGTGGTTGTTCACGATGCTCCCTGCGGTACGGAGTGTGGATTCCCCGGTTTGCAGGGCATCCGCGCCGGAATTGCCTTCACTGTCATTGTCTGGCCTGCCCACAGCGTCCCGGACGGTGTTCCTTGCCGCAGCGAGGACGGCGGCGGGGGCATTTACGGCCACCCGCCCCGCCGCTCCCGGCTTTTTGGCGGTGACTTCCGTAACCTCAACACGGAATTTCTCCCGCATGGCTTTGGAAAACTGGCGTTCCATGCGCAGCTTGTCCGAAGGCCGCTCTGCGGTAGTCTCCACCCTGCCGTGTCTGGAGGAAGTTCGGGAACGCCTTTTTGAGGGGGATTTCTCCTTTTTCCTGTCCGCTTTGGAGGACTGCCGCGACTGATGGAGTTTATCAGACAGCAGCTCATCCACGGCTTCTGCCTTACCACTTGCGCGGCTGATGCGCACCCGCCTTTTTGTCGGGAGGCTTTCGATTGCCGCGTCCGCTTTATCGGCGGCTTCTTCCGCCTTTCTTGCCGCCTTGCGAATGTCCCGGTCGGAAAGCTCATCCTCTGTGAAATGGAGGCGGGGCATACGGTCAGCCATTGTCCGCCTCCCGGCCCGTGACCTCCGTTAATTTCGTGGTCATGATTTTATACAGTTCCAGGTCGGTGGGGAACCTGTCCACGAAGGGCAGAATGACGTTGCCGAAGAACAGCAGCCCCTCACCCTCGCCGGAGTGGGTGACATAGGAAAGCTGGTGGGGACTGATGTTGAGCTGTTTTGCCAGGATTTTTCTGTCCCCAGCCGCCTGATTGAGCATATAAATGAAATCGCTGTTTTCAAATA
>CAMWQV010000229.1 GCA_947176425.1 uncultured Clostridia bacterium | reverse complement strand
GCCGGGGCAAGCAGCGGCGGCAGGAGATCGAGATTTACTACTCCTTTGTGGGTAAGGTAGACTTGCCCGGAGATTGACCCATTCCCGTTCTGTCTGGCGAAGCGCACCACCAGACGGAACAGGGGCGACCAGAGTGCAATTCTGCCATCTGATTCTAAAACTGAAAAATTTTCAATTTTAGGATACCCGCTGTAAAACCGCAGATTCTGCGCTTTTAGAACGGCCATCCCTAAAATGGCGCTGAGCGCCGTTTTAGAAAATCAAATTTTTTTAGGCTTCTATTACTTCTTTATATTATATGAGCGAAATCCCAGGGCATGAAGCAGCTCATGGCGGGCGGCGGCGTAGCCCTGATCGGGATGCAGCTCATTCCCATCCTGGCGACCCTGTTCAACTGAGCGAGGACTGACCGATGCTAAACATCCTCGACATAATCACAGACTGGATAAAGAGCATCCTGCGGGACTGCATCATGGGCAATCTTGACGGGATGTTCGACCAGATCAACACAGAAGTCGGGGAAGTTGCGGCAAACGTGGGGACGACCCCGGCGGCATGGAACGCCGGGGTCTTTTCCATGATCCGCAATCTGAGCGATAACGTGGTGGTCCCGATAGCCGGGATGATTATTACCTTTGTCCTGTGCTATGAGCTGATCTCCATGCTCATGGAAAAGAATAACTTCCACGATTTTGAAACCTTCGCTATCTATAAGTGGGCGATTAAAGGGTTTATTGCGGTGTATCTTGTCACCCACACCTTTGATATAACCATGGCGATATTTGAACTGGCGCAGAACGTAGTAAATCAAAGCGCCGGTATCATAACCGGAACCACCAACATAGATTTCGCCACGGTCATAGGCGATGTATCCACGCAGTTGGACGCTATGGAGATAGGAGAACTGTTCGGACTGCTGGTGGAGACGATGCTGCTGAAAATCACAATGCCCATTCTCTCCCTCTGCGTGATGATCGTGCTGATCGGGCGGATGATAGAAATTTACATCTACTGCTCTATTGGCGCTATTCCCTTTGCGACCATGACCAACCGGGAATGGGGACAGATGGGCCAAAACTATTTGCGCGGTCTTGTGGCCCTGGGGCTGCAAGGCTTTTTCATTATGATCTGCGTGGCGATTTATGCTGTGCTGGTAGGACAGATCACAAGCGGAGCCAATTTGCACCTGGCTATCTGGCAATGCGCCGGATATACGGTGCTGCTGTGCTTCTCCCTGTTCAAAACCGGCGCGGTCAGCAAGTCAATTTTCAATGCCCATTGATGGCAAATTTTTGAGAAGGAGGACCCTATTTTGAGCGAAAACAAGGCACCGGAAACCCCCAAAATTCCGGGTGTTGACGTGAAAATCTATCTGCCGAAGGACCCGGAGAAGGACCACGGCAAGCTGCTGGGCTTTGCCAGCGTGAACCTGGGCGGCGTGTTTGCCGTCAACAATATCCGCATCTACAATTCGGACAAGGGGCCGTTTGTCTCCATGCCCAGCACCAAGGGAAAGGACGGCCAGTATCATGACATCTGCTGTCCCACGACCAAGGAAATGCGGGAGGCCCTTCATGGCGCTGTCCTGGGCGCGTATCAGAAGGAAGTCACGCAGGAGCGCCCTTCCGTTCGCAATGCTATCAAGGAAAACGCGGCGGAGGCAGTGTCCCGTCCGGCCCAGGGCCAGCAGAAGCAGCGGGCAGCGGACAAGGGGGAGCGGTGATATGCTGTCCCTGGTCCCTGTTTCCCTAAAGGATGCCAACGCCTTTGTTGCGGAGCATCACCGCCACCACAAGCCCACCAGAGGCCATAAGTTTTCTATTGGCTGTGCGTCAGAGGGACGGCTGGTGGGTGTTGCCATTGTTGGCCGTCCGGTGAGCCGCTATCTGGACGATGCCCTGACGCTGGAAGTCAACCGGCTTTGCACCACGGGGGAACAGAACGCTTGCAGTATGCTCTATGGAGCGGCGGCGCGGGCGGCAAAGGCTATGGGCTACCATAAGATCATCACCTACACGCTGGACAGCGAACCGGGAACCAGCCTCCGGGCCGCTGGCTGGACGTGCGCGGGGCCTGCTGGCGGTGAACGCTGGACCGGCCAGCGCCGCCCCGCTGTTGATCTCTACCCGGCACAAATGAAGCTGCGGTATGAGAAATTATTATAAGGAAAGGAGCCTGTGATGGACGCAGAAAAATTGCATCAGGAATTATACGACAAAATGGCGGCGGAACAGGAACGATTCAAGCATGGACTGTTGGGCCTTACCACGGAGGAGGCGCTGAACCACGCTTATGAATTTACCATCCGTGAAGATATTTTGATGGCGATGGAGTTTATCGAGCTGCCAGCGTCACAGATGGCGGCGCTGCTGGAATCCCCTGCGCCGCTGGCCGATATTTTCAAGGATTTCCGCGACATGGAGACGGGCCACATGGACAATGTGCGGGAGTGCATTGAGGGCCGTGCTGAAAGTCTGCTGGAAACCCAGCGGGAGGCCACCCGTGCTATCCCTCTCTATCAGCAGTCCGGCGAATATGCAAGGGAGCATGGAGAATTAGAGGCTTTTCGGGCCTCTCGCAAAGCGAATGAGGCTTGCCGCGATGCGATTGAATCCACAATCCGGGACGGCTTTGACGGGATGTACCTTACCGCTGACGCAAAAGGTGTTCTGGCGGAGTTTGGCCCGGAGCGGGTGAGCTATGTGCTGGCCGCTACGCTCCAGGGCAAGACCTGGGACCAGCGTTTTTCCCGCAGCAATCAAGCATGGGCGGCGGCTATCCCCATGTTTGAGGCGGAGGACCGCCGTCTCGCTTATCTTATCAATAGCCATTCTGCGGTACTGGATGGCTTTGTCAACAAAGTGCGAAAAGAGTTGGACACTATGCGGGAGCAGCCGGAGCAGAAGCCCTCTATTAAGAAGCAGTTGGCGGTAAAGCCTGTCCCCGGCGACCAGCCCACTAAACCGAAGGAACGGGAGGGACGCTGATGGACCTTGAAAAGCTCTATCAGCAGCTTTTGGATCGTGTAACGGAGAATTACGCCGATTACCGCGCGGAGCTGCTGCTGAAGGACCGGCAGGAGCTGATTGACGGCGCAGACCGTATCGCCAAAACTGCGGAGGTATTTCAATACTTCACTACGAAACCACTCATGGAGACGGAAGTAGAGTATTTTCTCAACTTTCAAAATCCATTGGAGGTTGCCGTTGACCATTGGGAGAGTTGCACTTTTGAACTGGACGCTTTGGGCGCGGTGATTGCAGATGTTGTGGACAAAGCGGACGATCTGACCCTCTACCCGCTGGCGGCAGATGCCTCGGAACAGAAGCCGGACGGCCTGCAAAAGTTTATGAACGTGGACTTAGAAACGGTTCTGCCGCAAATCCGGGCGCAGAAAACGGCATTTTACCAGAACGATTTGAATTATGCGCTGGATGCCATGCGCGAGGGTGCTGCCACGGACGATCCCGCCAAGCGGAATTTTGTAGTAATTTTCCGGCAATCCGGCGTGGAATGTCTGAATGAGCGGGATATGTTGATCGCCGGGACCCGCAGCTATAACACCTGCCAATATTACCACCGCATGACCAGAGAGCCGGTTCTGGCCTATTCGGTGGAACTGATTGGGGATGGCAAAAACGGGCTGTGCGGAAATCTTTACCAGCAGGATCAGCACCAGATGGCAAAGTTTACCGAGAGAGCGTCCTCTCCCTACACCGATGTGACCATCACTTTCTTAGATGGGAAGGAAGTGCGCATACCGGAAAAGGAGTATAACTATGAGACGATCCCCAGCTTAAAGTACCGCTATGGCGATATTCTGGACACGCGGCACGAAGCGGATGATGAGAGTGTGGTGCAGGGGGCGCTTCGCCGGGAACATGAACGGCGGGAACGTATGCCCAAGGGCCATATCGCCGTTCATGTTCAGTCGTTGGAGGAATCCCGCATCCAGACGGAGGCGGACCGGCTTGCGTCTGCGCTGCAAAGCCTGACTGAGCCGAACACACCGGACAAGACCCACTTTATGACAGAGGTATCCCCCTATTTCCTGCCCCTGGCCTCCCAGGATGATATGTTCCGGCTCTTTCAAAAGGTGCAGGAGCAGGTGAAGCAGCCCATGTATATCGCCCAGGTGGACGGTAAAAGGGGACAGTATTTTTTCATGCGGCGGGAGGAACGCGCCCAGGAGCATAAACCCTCTATCAAGGCACAGTTGGCAGCACAGCCTGTCCCCGGCGATAAACCCACTACAAAATCAAAAGAGCGGGAGGTGAGATAATTGCCCTTTGTCCCTGTCCCGAAGGACCTCGCCAGAGTAAAAACGAAGGTAGCGTTCAACCTGACCCAGCGCCAGCTCATTTGTTTCGGCGCGGGTGGTCTGATCGGCGTACCCACCTATATCCTCACGCGAAACAGTATCGGGAATGAAGCGTCGGCGCTGCTGATGATCGGCCTGATGCTGCCCTTCTTCCTGTTCGGCATCTACGAAAAGGACGGTCAGCCTTTGGAGAAGGTGCTGGGCCACTTCATCCGGTCACAGTTCCTTGTCCCCAAGGTCCGACCGTACCGGACAGACAATATGTACGCCGCCCTGGAGCGGATGAATCACCATGAAAAGGAGGTACACACTATTGCAAAAACAGCAGGCAAAGCAGGTAAAAAATCTGCAAGCCGCAAAAAGACAGCACAAAAAAGATAAGGCTGATCTGCGCGACACCATCCGCCTGACCCCGGATGCCAAGCTGACCAGCGCACAGAAGCGGCGGTTATCCGCGTCCGTCCAGAAGGCCAAGCGGGACGGCAAAATCCCCCATACCGCCCAGCAGACGATCCCCTATCAGG
>CAMWQV010000228.1 GCA_947176425.1 uncultured Clostridia bacterium | reverse complement strand
GTTGATTGTGTCCTGATCCAGCCCTTCTTCATAGAGGACCCCGTCCGGCTTGATCCGTCCGCCGCAGCCGCAGTGCGGGACGCCTGTGCTGTTGGCAATCGCCTCTACCGGATGGAACTTTCCGCACCGTTCGCAGTAGTTGCGCAGCACGCTGCCGTGCAGTTCATAGACATTTTTGTTTCCCGCGCGCTGGTGCAGGCCGTCAATGTTCTGCGTAATGACGGCAAGCAGTTTCCCGGCGGCTTCCCATTCGGCTAATTTCCGGTGCGCGGCATTGGGCTGGGCGTCTAAATAGAGCATTTTGTCCCGGTAAAAACGGAAAAATTCTTCCGGGTGCCGCTCATAGAACGTGTGGCTTAAAATCGTCTCCGGCGGGTAATCGTATTTTTGGTGATATAAGCCGTCCGTGCTGCGGAAATCGGGTATCCCGCTCTCCGTACTGACCCCCGCGCCGCCGAAAAAGACGATCCGGCTGCATTCGTCTGTCCAATCCTTCAGCTTTCTGATCTCGTCTGTCATAGTTGTCGTCCCCTTTCCCCCTATTAAAATATAAGGAGTAGTATATAATGAATATTCAGATTTTCGGTTCCTCTAAGTGTTTTGACACGAAAAAAGCCCAGCGCTGGTTTAAAGAGCGGCGTATCAAGTTCCAGTATATCGACCTGCCGAAAAAGGGGTTTTCTCCGGGCGAACTGCGCAGTATCCGGCAGAAACTGAGTTTTAATGATCTGGTAGACACCAAATGCAGGGCCTATCAAGACCTGTATATGGCGTATATCACCCCCGAGGCCGCGGAGGAAAAACTGCTGGACAATCCCCAGCTTTTCCGGACCCCCATCGTCCGCAACGGAAAGCAGGCGACGGTCGGATACTGCCCGGACGTATGGGAAAAATGGGAGTAATTATTCGGTAAAATGCGTATGGTTAAAAATATGGTCCTCACAGTAGCAGTGATAGCCCGCGCATTTGGAACAGTAACGGAACTGTAAATCAGGGCAATCGGCATCGGTGCGGCCGCAGACGCTGCATTTATGATTATATCCCTTCTGTTTTTTCTGCTCCCGCACCGCTTTCCGAAACTGCACCGCCTGCGGACGTGCCCGGTACGCCGCCTGGTTTGCACGGCGGAGGAAGTCCGGGGAGAAGAAAACAAAAAAGTTCAGGATGGCAATAACCGGCATCAGCGCCATGCCCCAATAGCCGAACCGTGCGTAGCGGAACACGCCCGCCGCAAAATAGACCGCGTCTAAAATCGCGAGCCATTTCATTTTGACCGGTATGATAAAATAGATATTGACGACCGCATCCGGAAAACTGAGGGCATAAGCGAAAAACATAGCCATATTGACATAAGACGCGCCCCAGATGGAGAACGCTGCACCGTCGATGAGATAGGCCAGCAGTGCGCCGAGAGCAGTAAGCAGTGTGCCGCTGACATAATAAAAGGTAAATTTCGTACTGCCCCACATACGTTCAAGGCTTTCCCCCAGCCAGTAGTAAAACAGCAGCGAGATTACCAGCAAAATATCACTGCCGGTAGGGAGCAGGACGTAAGTCACCAGCCGCCAAATCTCGCCGTGCAGAACCCGTTCGATATTCAGGGACAGGAAATTCAGCGTTCCGGAACCGGCAAACAGGCTCAGTACAAACAGGACCGCGTTTGCCCCGACGATATACCGCATCAGTCCCGGAATCCCCAGGTTCGGATGCAGCGCGCAGAAACGGTCTATCGCGTCGTTCAGTTTTCTCAAAGGAATCATCCTCCCTATGTTGTTATGTCGTTTGGTAGTGTTTCCTTATTGTACTCCATTTTTTCCTAATTGTCATCACTAATCTTTGAACATTATAAAATTCAAGCGGCTGCCCCTTCCGCCTGACAGCCGCTTTTTCATTTACAGAATATTTCCGGATAATCTGGATAAAATGTGAAGTTGCCTATTCTCTTTTATACCATTCCCATAGTGCATCCAGCAAGTCTATAATAGGCAAAATCAAATCCAGCAAAAAATCAGCCATACATTTTTCCTCCCTAAAGTTCTGGTTTGCCGCCTTTTGATAAAATAAAGCGTATCATAGCAGTTTCATATATTTGCTTTTTTATGGGGGCAGCGGCCCTCATTTAAACAGCGAACTGTTTTTCAGACAAGCGCAGCCGTCTGAGCTGAAAAACGATAATCAGGCACATATAGGAAATGACGGTATCCTGTTCAACGAGATTTTCAATAAAAAACAGCCGGACAGGGTAGTCATATGGGTTCATATCGAAAGTACGCGCACCATACCAAATCAGTTCTGAGAGAACGGCGTCCAGGGAAGATATAAAAAGATAGTACGCTGCAAAGAGAAGCGCGGCGCCGGAAATCAGAACAGCTTTTCGTTTGTTTTTTTCGTCTGCGGGAGGCAGGGGCGTTTGGGAGGCAAATTCCAGACCTATACAGCAGCAGGCAATGATACGAATGATGTAAATGGAATAAGTTCCCATAGGCAGGTCCGTATTCGGCAGCAGAACAAAATAGAGAAAGGGATAGAACAGCAGGTCAAACAAAAAAACGGTACCGGCAATTTTACACACAAGTTTCATACTATGTCGTCTCCTTCATCATTTTATTTTTTCTTTAACGGATAATAATAATATAACTCATAAATTAAAAGCTGTCAAGATAAATATTGACAAAATCAAAAGGAGTATTATAATCGGATTATAAAATATAAACGCAAAGGAGGGGACGCCATGAAACTGACGAAAAGCGAGCAGGAGGTCATGGAAACGCTGTGGCTGGCGGGACGGCCTCTGCCGCGCAGCGAAATTATCGATCTGTCGCCAAAACGGAGCTGGAGCGCAAGTACGATTCATATTCTGCTCAACAGCCTGCTGGAAAAGGGAGCGATTAAGGAAGCGGGGTTTGTCAAACGGAACAAAACTTACGGACGCCTGTACGCGCCGGAAATCTCCAGTGAGGACTATTATAGCAGCACCATATTTTCCGACCAGAAAGCAATTCCCATGTATTTTTCCGCGCTTCTCAGGAGCGACGCGCTGACGGCGGACATGGTAACGGAGCTGGAGGAAATGCTGGAACAGCGCAAAAAGGAGCTGGAACATGACAGTTAGCTGGTATTCGTTTTTCAGCGCGGTCATTCTCTACAGCGCAGTTCTTGCCGCAGTCCTTATCCTGCGCCGCAGCAGCGGTTTTTTGAAACGGCACGGCATATCCAGTCTTCTGTTTCTGACCGCGCTTGCCGTTGTGCGGCTGATTCTGCCCATTGATTTTGCGTCGGTCTATATACTGAAATCCTGGACGGTTATGCCTGCCATACATGATCTTTTTCGGTCTTACCCCTGGACTGCCGTTTTTTTGCTGGGTCTGTGGGGGTGCGGGACTGCCGTTGTTATATTAAGAGACATTTTTTCTCTTGTATGGGCATATAAAATCTGCAAAAACTATCGGATTGTCAAAAGCGAACGTGTCCAGCAAATCGCGGAAAATCTGCGGGTGAAGTGTCCGGTACAGGTTTCTCCGGATGTCCGGGTCCCCTATGTTATGGGACTGTTTCATCACACAATTTATCTTCCGGCGCGGCGGTTGTCCGGCAGCGAAATCGAGCTTGTCCTGCGGCACGAGATGCAGCATATCCGTTCCCATGACGCATGGATCAAATTGCTGTTCGGACTTCTGTCAGCGTTTTTATGGTGGAATCCCATTGTCTGCCTGTTCCGCCGGGAGCTGGACACCATTCTGGAACTCCGCTGTGACACAGAGGTAACGGCGTCCATGGACCGCGCGGGCAAAGAGCAGTATTTATCCATGCTGCTGAACGCGGTCAGGCATCTGACGGTTCCGGAGCCGGTCCAGGTCTGGAGTGCGGCGGTACGTTCAGGAAACGTTTTGCGGCAGAGGTTCACAATGGTACTTGAGCGCCGGAATACATCGCGTATGGGCATCGCGGCGAAATGCTGCCTGTGCGCGGTATTTCTTTCGTCCTATACAATCATTTTTCAGCCAGCCGGTCTGCCGCCGGTGGAAAGGAACGAGTATCTTTCCGTTTCGCCTTCCGGCATTCCCGCGGAATTTCTTGATACATCCGGAATCAACAGAGATACATCTTTTATTTTGGAGTCAGACGGCTGTTATTATTTGATTGTAGACGGGAAAAAATACTGGGAGCTGCGCCATGCTGATTGCTGTGCGGAATTTTTATCAGAGCTGCAAGTCAAAGCAGAAACGGAAATTTTTCCACAAAACCAGGATTTTGTGTGGAAATATCGATCGGACAACGGCATCAAGCGTTTGTGGTCCGTCACCAGCAGACGCTGGGTGACGGACTGGATGCCCGCGTAATTTTTTTCTGTATGTTTTCCCGCCTGTTTGCAGACACTATCCATAATAATTGTGGAAAGTGGGTGTGATTCAAATGGATCAGGACAAGCAATGCACGAAAAATGAAAACAATGACGAGGCACAGCAGCGCATTATCGATTTAGGCGCGGCAATGAACTACAGCAGCCGGGGAAATATCTATACGCTGACCATTATCGGGCAGGTGGAAGGGCATCAGATTCTGCCGGAAAACGCAAAAAGCACAAAATATGAACACGTCATGCCCCTGCTGGCAAACCTGGAGCAGAATGACGAGGTAGACGGGATTCTGCTGCTGCTGAATACGGTGGGCGGGGATATCGAAGCGGGCCTGGGCATCGCGGAACTTATTTCCGGTATGCGGAAACCGACAGTCAGTCTGGTCCTGGGCGGCGGGCATTCCATCGGGGTGCCGCTGGCGGTCGCGCCGAAAGTCAGTATGATTGTGCCGTCAGCCTCTATGACCATCCATCCCGTGCGGATGAACGGGACGGTCATCGCC
>CAMWQV010000227.1 GCA_947176425.1 uncultured Clostridia bacterium | reverse complement strand
GGCCTGCAAAACCCGGGCGTGGAAAAGGTCATCTCTGAAGAACTGCCGAAGCTGCAACAATGTTTCCATAAGCCGGTTATGGCGAATGTCAGCGGTTTTTCCGTGGAAGAATATGCCTGTACCTGCGCCTTGCTGGACAAAGAGGAGCAGGTGGGCTGGCTGGAAGTCAACATCTCCTGTCCCAATGTCCACTGCGGCGGGATGAGTTTCGGCGTTGACCCCAAAGCCGCGGCGGAAGTGACAAAGGCGGTTAAGGCGGTGACAAAAAAGCCGGTCTTTATGAAGCTCAGCCCCAATGTCACCGATATCGCCGCCATTGCGAAAGCCTGTGAGGACGCGGGCGCGGACGGCATCAGCCTAATCAATACGCTGTTGGGAATGCGGATTGACCTGAAATCCAGAAAACCGCTGCTGGCAAACGGAACCGGCGGATTTTCCGGGAACGCGGTCTTTCCGGTGGCACTGCGGATGGTGTACCAGGTTTATGAGGCCGTCAAGATTCCCGTGATTGGCATGGGCGGGGTCAGTACGGCGGAGGATGTGGTTGAGATGATGCTTGCCGGAGCGTCGGCGGTGGAGGTCGGCGCGGCGAACCTGACAGAACCGTTCGCGTGCCGGAATATCATTAACCAGCTGCCGCAGGTGATGGAAAAATTAGGGATACAAAATTTGAAAGATATGATAGGAGCAGCGCACCATGGGTAAAGATGTTATTATCGCTCTGGATTTTGAGAGCAAAGAAAGAACTATGCAGTTTTTAGACCGTTTTGCCGGACAGGAAAAGCTGCCGTTTGTCAAAATCGGCATGGAACTGTACTATGCGGAGGGACCGGATATCGTGCGGGAGCTGAAGGCCAGAGGACACCGGATTTTTCTGGACCTGAAACTGCACGACATTCCCAACACAGTCAAAAAAGCGATGGCGGTCCTGTCCCGGCTGGACGTGGATATGCTGAACCTCCACGCCGCCGGTACAAAGGCGATGATGGAAGCCGCGCTGGAAGGCGTGACGCGGCCCGACGGTTCCCGGCCTCTGGTAATCGCCGTGACCCAGCTCACCTCTACCAGTCAGGAACGGATGGAAAACGACCTGCTCATTCGGGAACCGATCGATCAAGTCGTGCTGCACTACGCCAAATGCGCCGCGGACGCCGGTTTGGACGGCATCGTATGTTCGCCGCTGGAGGCCGGGAAAGTCCATCAGGTTTGCGGACAGAATTTTGTGACGGTTACGCCTGGCGTGCGGTTTGCCGATGGAGAAATCGGAGATCAGGTGCGCGTCACAACGCCGGAAAAAGCAAAGGAAATCGGTTCTGATTATATCGTCGTGGGCCGTCCCGTGACTCAGGCCGCGGACCCGGTGGCCGCTTATCAGAGATGTTTGGCGGAGTTCGTGGGGTAATCATGTGGGATGTGATCTTATTTGACCTGGACGGCACGCTGACAGATTCCAAAGACGGAATCATCAACTCCGTACTGAACGCGCTGGACCATTTCGGCATCCAGGAGGGGCGGGACAATATGCTTCGGTTTGTGGGACCGCCCCTTCATGAGAGTTTTCAGGAGTATTACGGCTTCAATCAGGAACAGATTGATGTTGGCATAGAAAAATTTCGGGAGTATTTCAACGAAAAGGGCTGGCTGGAAAATTACCCCTATCCCGGTATCGGGGAATTTTTGAAGGAGCTGAAAGCCGCCGGAAAAACATTGCTGGTTGCGACTTCCAAACCGGAACAGTTTGCCATACGGATTCTGGAGCATTTCGGGCTTGCCCAGTATTTTGACCATATCTGCGGCGCGCCCATGAATGAACAGCAGGGCGCGAAAAAATCCAAGGTGATTGAAAATGCCCTCAGTTATTATAACTACGATGTAGACGCCGTGATGATAGGCGACCGGAGACATGATGTCATCGGTGCGCATGAGGCCGGTCTGCCCGCAATCGGCGTATTGTACGGCTACGGCGGTCGTGAGGAACTGGAGAGCGCAGAGGCGGAGTATATCGCGGAAGACCTGGAGGAACTGAAAGAACTGCTGCTCAGAGATACGAAAATCGCGGAACGCTGGGTGCGGACATTTGACCGAAACTGCGTATTAAAACCCGGCTGGTGGTTAGAGTTTATGTTTACTGTCCCTGACGCGGTCCCGCATTTGACAGGACGGGAGGCGGAGCAGGCTTTTAACGCGCTGGAGTATGACACTGCCATCATTTTTCGTGAAGGTGTGATGGGACACACCAGGCCGCATATCGCGGAACCGGGCATTACCGCGAAAATCAGCGCGGAGGAGGTCAGACAGATTGCGGCGGACCATGACTGCGACGTTTTTATCACAGACAGGGATTTTTGCTGGACGTATGCAGTAGATCATGAGGGATGGGGTCCTGGACCGTATTTTTGCAGAATCGACAATCAGGAAGGGGAATGATTATGCCGGTATTGGAAATCAAACGGATTGAAGTCGGAAACGGAAACTGTTACTTACTGGTAAAAGATAAAGAAGCGGTGCTGATCGACACCGGACGGGAGAAATATGCGGATAAGATCGTTGCCGCCTGTCAGGACTATTATGTGCGGCTGCTGGTGCTGACCCACGGACATATTGACCATGTACAGAACGCCGCGTTTTTACAGCAGTGGCTGCAAGTGCCGGTCGCGATGCACCGGGGGGACACAGATTTGCTGGTGGACAACTGGATGCAGCCTCTGTCCGCAAAGACCGTATCCGGAAAGGCGGTGCTTGCAGCGTCAAAACGGCTTTTCCAGCGGGAGGATATCCCGATGTTCCAGCCGGATTTCTTCCTGGAGGACGGCGATTCTTTGGAACAGTGGGGGATTCCCGCCAAAGTGGTCGCGCTGCCGGGACATACCAGAGGCTCCATCGGCCTGGACGTGCTGAAAAAGCATCTGTTTGTCGGCGACGCGCTCATGAATATGTTCTATCCCACCGTGTCCATGCTGTACAGCGACAGGGACGAAATGCTGGAAAGCGTGAAGAAAATATCCGCAATGGGCGAACGGACCGTCTGGTTCGGACACGGAAAACCGGCGCGGAATCGAAAATGGATTCATCTGTAATCAGTAAAAGGAGAGAGTTATGGAAAATATTGAACTGACCATCGCGAAGGATTTACTGAAAATCAAAGCGGTCTTTTTCCGTCCGGAGGAACCGTTCACCTGGGCCAGCGGCATTAAAAGCCCGGTCTACTGCGACAACCGTCTGACCCTCACCGCGCCGGAAGTGCGGAACGACGTGGAAAACGCGCTGGCTGAGACGGTGAAAAGAGAGTATCCCGCCTGTGAAGTCCTCATGGGCACATCCACCGCCGGAATCGCCCACGCCGCTATTACCGGTCATATCCTGGGCCTGCCGATGGGGTATGTGCGTTCCGGGAACAAGGACCACGGACGGCAAAATCAGATTGAGGGACGGCTGGAGAAGGGACAGAAAGTCGTCGTCATAGAGGACTTGATCTCTACCGGCGGCAGCGTGATCGAAGTAGTGAACGTTCTGAGAGACGCCGGGGCGGAAGTGCTGGGGATTGCCAGCATCTTTACCTACGGAATGCAGAAGGGTCTTGACCGTCTTGCCGCCGCTAATGTCAGAAATGTCAGCCTGACGAATTTCGATGTCATCGCCCAGGCCGCCGCCGATGAAAATTATATCAAACCGGAAGATGTGGCCCGGCTGATTGCGTTCCGGAACAACCCGTCTGACGAGAGCTGGATCAGGAGGTAATTGTATTATGAGAAGCTTGATTGATATTCTGGACCTTTCCACAGAAGAAATCAATGAACTTGTGTCTGCTGCTTCGGATATCATCAAAGACCCCGCCGCCTATGCCCATAAGTGTGACGGCAAAATCCTGGCGACCCTCTTTTTTGAACCGTCTACCCGGACCCGTCTGAGTTTCGAGTCCGCTATGCTGAGTTTGGGCGGTCAAACGCTGGGTTTTTCCGAGGCTGCCAGTTCTTCTGCCTCAAAAGGCGAGAGTGTCGCCGATACAGTGCGCACGGTCAGCTGTTACAGTGATATTATTGCCATGCGCCACCCGAAAGAGGGCGCGCCGCTGGTAGCCGCCATGAACGCGATGGTGCCGGTAATCAACGCGGGCGACGGCGGGCATAACCATCCGACGCAGACCCTGACCGACCTGCTGACCATCCATCATGAAAAGGGACGTTTCAATCATTTGACAGTGGGCTTCTGCGGCGACCTGAAATTCGGACGCACTGTCCATTCTCTTATCAACGCCCTCAGCCGGTATGAGGGAATCCGGATTGTTTTGATCTCCCCGGATGAACTGAAACTGCCCAGCTATGTCAAGAAGGACGTGCTGAAAAAGAAGGATATTCCCTATGAACAGACAACGGACCTGGAAGCCGTTATGCCGGACCTGGATATTTTGTATATGACCCGCGTGCAGAGGGAACGGTTTTTCAATGAGGAGGACTATCTCCGCCTGAAAGACAGCTATATTCTGACGCCGGAAAAACTGGTCAATGCGAAATCTGACCTGAGCATTCTTCATCCTCTGCCCCGTGTGAACGAAATCTCCGTTGCTGTGGACAAGGACCCCAGAGCCGCTTACTTCCGGCAGGTGAGATATGGCCGCTATGTCCGCATGGCCCTGATCCTGAAACTGCTGGAGATTAACTGAGAGGAGTGCTATCATGATTATTGACGCGATTAAAAACGGTATTGTTATCGACCATATCGCCGCCGGAAAAGCAATGGAATTATATCAGATTCTCGGCCTGGGCGAGCTGGACTGCACCGTCGCAATTCTGAAAAACGTCACAAGCCGCAAACTGGGACGGAAAGATATTATTAAGATCGACCGCGACCTGAATCTGGCCTGGGACATGAT